>JAGYLK010000173.1 GCA_018401175.1 Candidatus Altimarinota bacterium | reverse complement strand
GTTGCTCAGGATGAATTGGATACGGTTTGGGGAAAAAATGAAAAATTAACCCTTGTGAGTCTTGATAAGGCGTTCCGATATGGAAAAGAATTTGATTTGGGAGCTCTTCCAAATAAAGAAAAATATGACCGAGAACGACGATTATGCGTAAAATTCCGTCCGACAACTCCTGGACAGCCAAATAATACAGAAGCAGATGGAACATGGGTTATGTATGTGAAGGAAATAACAAATGGAGAAGTGTACACAACGAGAGAAATTGAGTATCGTTCCGCAAGTGCATTGATCGGAAAGAGAGAAAAAAAGATTACTCTCGATGACATTGCGACTCTTGGAGGAAATAAGGAAAATATGTATTCCAATCCAGAGCAACGAGAGATATTAAACCGGCTTGATTTCTTTGACTTGATGGTGGGACAAATGGCCCAGATGAATGAGACAAAGGATCAGATGCAACTTTCAACATCGAATAAGAAAGTGATGAATGAATTAACACGAATTGAATCATTACTCGGTGTAAATATGCGATGCAAAGGAACAGAAGTGGAGACTCAGGAACAATATCAATATCGTGTTGCGGTGGGGGCGAAATTGGCGAAATACAAGAATTTTTCAGAATTCAAGGCTGGTGTTGAAAAATTTGGCGATATCTATAAATTTTCTCCTGCAATTCTGGGAAAAATTGAACAAGTATATACGGGAGAATCAAGTGCATTAGACGCATTGGTTGCGAATAAAGAGTTCCAAACAGAAATGGCTCTTTTCACACAGAAAATGGAGTGCATTAATGTGTATTTGACACTTGCTGATCTCGATGCCTGTGCCGCATATGTTCAACGACACACGTACTTTTCGGGCGAGACAGCGATGCGCCAGAGTACAAATGCCACTGTTTCATTTGGAGATGTATATATTCCTTATTTGATAGGAAAAGGACTTATGAACCAGGAAGTTTCAAAAATTATTACAGACACTATTGAGTATACAACGGGAGCAAAGAATGAAGCGGGACAACTTATTGTATATACGATGGAAATGGAGAAAGAGATTATGACAAAAATTCCAGTAGGATACAGTAAGGAGACCGTAAGAAAGGCAATTATTGCCCTTTCCGGAGGACGTATTTCAAATCAAATAATCGATCACTGGAAAAATACACCGTAAAATTAGGGAAAGCTCTAAAGTTGCAATTTTCCCGGAGCTAGGTAGACTCGCTCCGGGTTTTTTATACTACAAAAATGCCACATTACAAACGCAACTTGAGGTTTCTTTTATTCTTGGTTTTCCCTGTCTTGGCCTTCCTTCTCGGCTGGTCATTGAATCAACAACAAAACCAACGTTCTCCTCTTCCGACAACAACCAGTACTCCCACCGAAGTTTCTACTACAAAAGAGGTAAAGAACTTTCTCGATCCGATAAAGCTTCGGCGCCGGTCTGATCCGCGAGATGTAGATTTGTCCGCTTTATGGGAAGTATGGAATACACTGGATTCCAACTTTTTGTATCAAGATCGATTCAAAACACAAGATCAGATTTACGGAGCTATAAAAGGATTGGTTGTTTCGCTGGATGATCCGTATACAACGTTTATGACGCCAACAGAGACGAAGGATTTTGAAGAATCAATGTCGGGAGAATTTGAAGGAATTGGGGCGGAGATTGCTGTCAAAAAAAATCGATTAACCGTGGTTACTCCCCTAAAAGGAACTCCAGCAGAGCTTGCCGGATTGCGTTCTGGTGATCGTATTTTGAAGATTGATAACGTTTCAACATTTGATATGTCAATAAATGAAGCTATTACCAAAATTCGTGGACCGCGAGGACAAAAGGTAGTGCTCACTGTTGAGCGAGATGGTGACACTCAACCACACGAGATAACAATTGTTCGGGATACGATTATCGTAAAAGATTTTTCTTGGAAAATGCAGGAGGGTATTGCTGTTTTGGAAATAACACAATTTGGAACGGAATTAGTTCCTCAGTTCTCAGCCGTGTTGCCTTCTATTTTACTCGAAAAACCAAGAGGAATTATTATAGATTTACGAAATAATGGAGGTGGATTATTGGATGCGAGTGTGAAAGTATTGGATCAGTTTTTTGATGAACAAGTGTTGGTAACGACCAATGGTCGTCAAATCGGACAAGTAGAAGATTTACAAAGTAAACGAGGCGGAGCATTTATTAATACGCCGTTGATTGTGTTGGTAAATAGGGGTTCAGCATCGGCATCGGAAATATTTGCAGGAGCCATACAGGATACACATCGAGGAATTATTGTGGGAGAACAAACCTTCGGGAAAGGTTCTGTTCAAAACGTTATTCCTCTATCGGGAGGAGCGAGTTTGAAAGTAACAATTGCGGAATGGCTCACTCCAAATGGTCGATCTATTCATGATGTAGGAATTGCGCCTGATATTGAGGCAACTCGTACGCGTGAGGAATTTGAAAAGAATGAAGATCCGGTAATGGAGCGTGCGTTTGAACTCTTTGAGAGCGAGGAAATGCAACAAATATTAGAGGGCGCAACAGAAGAGCCCGTTATTGAAGGTATTGAAGAAATTCCTGCTCCAGAAGTTGTTCCAGAGGGAGAAATTCAGTAAAACATGGATAATGAGAGGTAAAATATTTTTCTTTTCGGGACCTTCGGGTGTGGGCAAAGGGACCCTCATAAACATGCTCCGGGAAAAACATCCTGAGTGGGTGTTTCCGCCGAGTTGTACGACGCGCGATCCTCGTCCGGGAGAAGTGGAGGGAGAAACATATTTTTTTATAACGCATAAAGAATTTTCTCAGCGAATTGAAGCCGGAGAATTTCTCGAGTGGGCAGAAGTGCATGGAGGAAATCGCTATGGGACGCTTTTTCACAAGCTCGTTGATCCGATTTCAGAAGGGAAAATAGTGATTCGTGAATTTGATGTACAGGGATTTTTGCAGGCTCGTGAGCGATTGCCACGAGAAGATTTTGTCTCTATTTTTATTACGCCAGAACACGGAGAGCAAGAACTTATTGAACGTATTTTGCGTCGAGATTCGATGTCGGGAGAGGAGATTCAGCGTCGGATGCATTCGATGAGAAAGGAGTTGGCAGAATCTTCAAAATACGATTCTGTGATTGTTTCTCGAGAAAATAAGCTAGATCAGCTTTTGTCTGATGCGGAAAGCATCATTAATGAGGCATTACGATAAATCTGCAATCTTCAAATGAAGAGATTGTGATGAAAAAATGGTTAAAGAGAGGTCTTGTTTGCGTATGAGATTTTGGGAAACTCGAAATAATCAGGCACGCTCAATTTACGGTATTTTCATGAAAACAGAACGACGGAAACTTGGTGACAAAGGAGAGGCGATTGCGGCCAAGTTTTTGATTTCCAAGGGATTTGAACTCATCGATCATAATGTTCATGCCCCTGGTGGAGAACTTGATTTAATCATGAAGCAGAATGATGAATGGGTTTTTGTTGAGGTCAAAACTCGTCGCTCACATGCGTATGGAACGGCGGCAGAATCAATTACTTTTACAAAAATAAAGCGCATGTTGGCGGCAATTGAGCATTATTTCTTGGTGCGGAATAATTTTTTAGATATTCCTGTTTTTCGGATCGATATAGTGGCGCTGGAGGTACGAGGAGAGAAGTTTTTTTGTGAGCATTTTTCACATATTGAAGCGCCGTAGGTGCGTAGCATGCTACGCACCTACGGCGCTTCAATATGTGAAAAATGCTCACAAAAAAACTTCTCTCCTCGTACCTCCAGCGCCACTATATCGATCCGAAAAACAGGAATATCTAAAAAATTATTCCGCACCAAGAAATAATGCTCAATTGCCGCCAACATGCGCTTTATTTTTGTAAAAGTAATTGATTCTGCCGCCGTTCCATACGCATGTGAGCGACGAGTTTTGACCTCAACAAAAACCCATTCATCATTCTGCTTCATGATTAAATCAAGTTCTCCACCAGGGGCATGAACATTATGATCGATGAGTTCAAATCCCTTGGAAATCAAAAACTTGGCCGCAATCGCCTCTCCTTTGTCACCAAGTTTCCGTCGTTCTGTTTTCATGAAAATACCGTAAATTGAGCGTGCCTGATTATTTCGAGTTTCCCAAAATCTCATACGCAAACAAGACCTCTCTTTAACCATTTTTTCATCACAATCTCTTCATTTGAAGATTGCAGATTTATCGTAATGCCTCATTAATGATGCTTTCCGCATCAGACAAAAGCTGATCTAGCTTATTTTCTCGAGAAACAATCACAGAATCGTATTTTGAAGATTCTGCCAACTCCTTTCTCATCGAATGCATCCGACGCTGAATCTCCTCTCCCGACATCGAATCTCGACGCAAAATACGTTCAATAAGTTCTTGCTCTCCGTGTTCTGGCGTAATAAAAATAGAGACAAAATCTTCTCGTGGCAATCGCTCACGAGCCTGCAAAAATCCCTGTACATCAAATTCACGAATCACTATTTTCCCTTCTGAAATCGGATCAACGAGCTTGTGAAAAAGCGTCCCATAGCGATTTCCTCCATGCACTTCTGCCCACTCGAGAAATTCTCCGGCTTCAATTCGCTGAGAAAATTCTTTATGCGTTATAAAAAAATATGTTTCTCCCTCCACTTCTCCCGGACGAGGATCGCGCGTCGTACAACTCGGCGGAAACACCCACTCAGGATGTTTTTCCCGGAGCATGTTTATGAGGGTCCCTTTGCCCACACCCGAAGGTCCCGAAAAGAAAAATATTTTACCTCTCATTATCCATGTTTTACTGAATTTCTCCCTCTGGAACAACTTCTGGAGCAGGAATTTCTTCAATACCTTCAATAACGGGCTCTTCTGTTGCGCCCTCTAATATTTGTTGCATTTCCTCGCTCTCAAAGAGTTCAAACGCACGCTCCATTACCGGATCTTCATTCTTTTCAAATTCCTCACGCGTACGAGTTGCCTCAATATCAGGCGCAATTCCTACATCATGAATAGATCGACCATTTGGAGTGAGCCATTCCGCAATTGTTACTTTCAAACTCGCTCCTCCCGATAGAGGAATAACGTTTTGAACAGAACCTTTCCCGAAGGTTTGTTCTCCCACAATAATTCCTCGATGTGTATCCTGTATGGCTCCTGCAAATATTTCCGATGCCGATGCTGAACCCCTATTTACCAACACAATCAACGGCGTATTAATAAATGCTCCGCCTCGTTTACTTTGTAAATCTTCTACTTGTCCGATTTGACGACCATTGGTCGTTACCAACACTTGTTCATCAAAAAACTGATCCAATACTTTCACACTCGCATCCAATAATCCACCTCCATTATTTCGTAAATCTATAATAATTCCTCTTGGTTTTTCGAGTAAAATAGAAGGCAACACGGCTGAGAACTGAGGAACTAATTCCGTTCCAAATTGTGTTATTTCCAAAACAGCAATACCCTCCTGCATTTTCCAAGAAAAATCTTTTACGATAATCGTATCCCGAACAATTGTTATCTCGTGTGGTTGAGTGTCACCATCTCGCTCAACAGTGAGCACTACCTTTTGTCCTCGCGGTCCACGAATTTTGGTAATAGCTTCATTTATTGACATATCAAATGTTGAAACGTTATCAATCTTCAAAATACGATCACCAGAACGCAATCCGGCAAGCTCTGCTGGAGTTCCTTTTAGGGGAGTAACCACGGTTAATCGATTTTTTTTGACAGCAATCTCCGCCCCAATTCCTTCAAATTCTCCCGACATTGATTCTTCAAAATCCTTCGTCTCTGTTGGCGTCATAAACGTTGTATACGGATCATCCAGCGAAACAACCAATCCTTTTATAGCTCCGTAAATCTGATCTTGTGTTTTGAATCGATCTTGATACAAAAAGTTGGAATCCAGTGTATTCCATACTTCCCATAAAGCGGACAAATCTACATCTCGCGGATCAGACCGGCGCCGAAGCTTTATCGGATCGAGAAAGTTCTTTACCTCTTTTGTAGTAGAAACTTCGGTGGGAGTACTGGTTGTTGTCGGAAGAGGAGAACGTTGGTTTTGTTGTTGATTCAATGACCAGCCGAGAAGGAAGGCCAAGACAGGGAAAACCAAGAATAAAAGAAACCTCAAGTTGCGTTTGTAATGTGGCATTTTTGTAGTATAAAAAACCCGGAGCGAGTCTACCTAGCTCCGGGAAAATTGCAACTTTAGAGCTTTCCCTAATTTTACGGTGTATTTTTCCAGTGATCGATTATTTGATTTGAAATACGTCCTCCGGAAAGGGCAATAATTGCCTTTCTTACGGTCTCCTTACTGTATCCTACTGGAATTTTTGTCATAATCTCTTTCTCCATTTCCATCGTATATACAATAAGTTGTCCCGCTTCATTCTTTGCTCCCGTTGTATACTCAATAGTGTCTGTAATAATTTTTGAAACTTCCTGGTTCATAAGTCCTTTTCCTATCAAATAAGGAATATATACATCTCCAAATGAAACAGTGGCATTTGTACTCTGGCGCATCGCTGTCTCGCCCGAAAAGTACGTGTGTCGTTGAACATATGCGGCACAGGCATCGAGATCAGCAAGTGTCAAATACACATTAATGCACTCCATTTTCTGTGTGAAAAGAGCCATTTCTGTTTGGAACTCTTTATTCGCAACCAATGCGTCTAATGCACTTGATTCTCCCGTATATACTTGTTCAATTTTTCCCAGAATTGCAGGAGAAAATTTATAGATATCGCCAAATTTTTCAACACCAGCCTTGAATTCTGAAAAATTCTTGTATTTCGCCAATTTCGCCCCCACCGCAACACGATATTGATATTGTTCCTGAGTCTCCACTTCTGTTCCTTTGCATCGCATATTTACACCGAGTAATGATTCAATTCGTGTTAATTCATTCATCACTTTCTTATTCGATGTTGAAAGTTGCATCTGATCCTTTGTCTCATTCATCTGGGCCATTTGTCCCACCATCAAGTCAAAGAAATCAAGCCGGTTTAATATCTCTCGTTGCTCTGGATTGGAATACATATTTTCCTTATTTCCTCCAAGAGTCGCAATGTCATCGAGAGTAATCTTTTTTTCTCTCTTTCCGATCAATGCACTTGCGGAACGATACTCAATTTCTCTCGTTGTGTACACTTCTCCATTTGTTATTTCCTTCACATACATAACCCATGTTCCATCTGCTTCTGTATTATTTGGCTGTCCAGGAGTTGTCGGACGGAATTTTACGCATAATCGTCGTTCTCGGTCATATTTTTCTTTATTTGGAAGAGCTCCCAAATCAAATTCTTTTCCATATCGGAACGCCTTATCAAGACTCACAAGGGTTAATTTTTCATTTTTTCCCCAAACCGTATCCAATTCATCCTGAGCAAC
>JAGYLK010000172.1 GCA_018401175.1 Candidatus Altimarinota bacterium | reverse complement strand
CTATTTGGGAGCATCGCATTCAGAATACAGTGCGACAGCAAGTGGAACTACGGCTGACAGGACGGGGATTGGAGCGGCGGAGGTAACCGAGTCACTGCCTCAATCATGTTCAGAAATTCTTGCGAATGGTGATTCGACGGGGGATGGAGTTTATACGATTGATCCTGGACATGATGGGGTTGGATTTTCGGTATATTGTGATATGACGACGGATGGGGGAGGATGGACACTTATTATGAAAACAAAATCTGATACGAATACGTTTCATTATTCTTCGGGTTATTGGACATTGCCGAACACATACCAAGAAACGGATTTGAATTTAAATGTTGGTGATTCAAAATTTGAGGCATTTAATGCTGTACCAATTACGGATTTGAGGGGATGTGTTAATACGGCGACGACTAACTGTTTGATACGTAATTTCACTTCAAATGAAAAAAGTTCTGCCCTTGCTTTATTCAATGAAACAGAAACGAGTGCTTGTATTGATACGAATGATGGTGGGAACCTAGGATTTAGTGATTTTGAAACTGTTTTTGGTATAGATCTCTATAATGGTCCTTGTGAAGGAGGTCCAGTGTTCAATAAACCAGACTGCGCGGCTGGTGGAGGGGATAATCCCGTTCGATGGGGAACCTATACGGATGAAGTTGCAGCTTGTAGTTCCAATAATGAGGCTCTGGGATGGGGGTTAACAAATGATGGAACTGCTCCGGGAAGTGCCGGTTCTGGAGGATACTCTTCTCGGATGACCCATTATGGTAAGAATACTTGGCTATGGGTTAGATCTTCTGTGGTTGATTCTATTAATCTTGATCTTGCAGATTCTACAGATGGACTCGTTCTCTACATGCCATTTGAGGAGGGAAGTGGAACGACCGCACGAGACTGGAGTACCAATGATAGGAACGGAACGTTGGTAACGCCTACTTATAGTACAGGAGGTTCTGGAAACGGGGGAGCTCTTACATTGAACGGAACAACGGATTATATCATTACGCCAAGGTTTTCAACGGGTTCAACTGGTGCAACGTATAGTGCCTGGGTAAAGACCACCAGTACCGATAGTAGTAAAAACTACTCTGGAAATGCCGCACAAAATGTTCTTGGAGATAATACAAATGGTGTGGGTCTTGGGTTTGGATTAACGGGAGGAAAAATTCAATACAATTTTTACAATGCTGGTTGGCTTAACGTTACTGGACTCACCAATGCAAACGATGGAAACTGGCATTACATTACCGCTACCCATGCCACGGACAACTCTGTTAAACTCTATTTGGACGGGGTGTTAGATAATTCGGGAACAATCACTTATGGTAGCCGATACATTAATCGTATTGGAGGAGGGTATGAAAATTGGACAACAGACGTCACGGGAGATGAATTCAATGGTTCTCTTGATGAGGTGCGTATTTATAATCGAGTTCTCACGCAAGAGGAAATCATCAACGACATGCAGTCAGGGTTGACGAAGTTTGGGGTGAGTCAGGCTGCTACATCAGGAGGAACGTATACGCCACTCGGCGGAACAGTGGACTCGTTTACAGCGACAAATGCAACGGAGTATGACATCGGAACAGGTGTTTCTATCAATAATGAAAAACTGCGAATCGTAAATACGGGAAGCCGATCTTGGGGACCTTATTACTACACGACAAAAGCAGAATATCCGCGATCTTCGAATTTCATCGTAGAAACAGATGCTACGGGGATCGGAACGAATGGAGATTATATGTTTGGTGTTTTTGATACAGGGACAGGACATTCCTTTACGGATATGCCGTATGCTTTTTTTGGATATTCTGGATATTCACAGTTTTATATTTATGAAGATGGAAGTAATAGAGGGGCTTGGGGACCAACCCTTTCCGCAGATACAACATATCATTTGAAAATTCGGGTAAAGCCAGAAGGGGGAGCGGAGTATTTTGTAAATGATGTTTTGATTTATGATTCGAGTTATTCGACGGAGGATAATTTGCGTGTGGGGTATACCGTGGCGGCACAGACGCAAGATTTTGATAATTTGAAAGTCACGCCACTCATTACTTCAGATACCACAGTCGACACCACTGCCACAGACAACACCGCTCCAGCAGGAGCAAC
>JAGYLK010000171.1 GCA_018401175.1 Candidatus Altimarinota bacterium | reverse complement strand
ATGAGAATTAAAAATAAGAAGAATAAAAAATGTATAAATAAATCCCTTCTTCTCTTGTTTTTCTTTTACAATATCTTCTAAAAAAACCTTTTTTTCACTTATTCTTCATAAGCAACAAGTTATATCTAATATATACTATTTCTATTAATTAAATACTTACTTATATCTTATGACGAAAAAGATATTCTCTTTTTGGTTACAGAAAAATTAAAAGAGTTTTTTTGGAAAATAAAAAAAAAGAAAGAAAACTTAAAAAAAAGTTGACGATTCGTTAAAAATTCATAGTATCGCGGAGCAAATTGCTTGAATACACCTACATTTCTCGCAATTCCTCGTAAAAAAGGCGCCCCAAACAGGATTTCGCCTTATTTAAGGACGCTTTATTTTCTCTTCTCATTCCCTTATGAAGAAAGATTTCACACCGGCTTTCGAATCAGAAAAAGAGTTTCACTCAATTTCACTCTCTATTGCATCACCAGAAGATATTTTATCTTGGTCACATGGAGAAGTTACAAAACCAGAAACAATTAACTATCGAACACAAAAACCAGAATCAGATGGATTGTTTTGTGAAAAAATATTCGGACCGGTAAAAAACTGGGAATGTGCGTGTGGAAAATATAAGCGAATTCGATACAAAGGAATTGTTTGTGAAAAATGTGGAGTAGAGGTTATTCATTCTTCCGTTCGTCGAGAACGAATGGGACATATCAAATTAGCTGTACCAGTAACACACCCATGGTTTTTGCGATCAACTCCTTCTAAAATTGGACTATTATTAAATCTCCCAGTCCGAAAATTAGAACTGGTTGTGTATTTTGCAGCATATATTGTGATTGAGGTTGATGAAGAGGCACAGGTTGAGGAGCTCGGGAAATTAGAGCAGGAGTATAAAAAAATTATAGAAAAACTAAAAGAAGAGAATTCAATTGCCTTAAAAGCAGCAAAATCAGCAGTGAAAAAGAATGAGATGACAGAGAAAGATTATGGAAAATTTGAAGTAGAATTAGTTCAAAAACTAGAGGAGGTGGCAGAGAATTTTAAAGCAGCACGGGAAGAATTAAAAATGATTCAAGTGGGTGAGGTTTTAACAGAACTTCAGTATCGAAATACATCAATGAAATTTGGTCATATTTTTCGTGCGGGAATTGGAGCTGATGCAATTCGAGAAATTATTCAACAGATAAATCTTCCAAAATTTGTCGAAAACCTTATTGAAGAATTAAAAAATTCAACAGGACAGAAACAGAAAAAATTAGTGAAACGAATTAAATTAGTGAAATCGTTGATTAAAAATAAAACAAAACCAGAATGGATGATTATGACTGTTATCCCAGTTATTTCTCCAGATCTTCGTCCAATGGTACAGTTGGATGGAGGACGTTTTGCAACATCAGATTTAAACGACTTATACCGTCGTGTTATTAATCGTAATGCTCGTTTGAAAAAACTTATTCAATTAGGAGCGCCAGAAATTATTTGCCGAAATGAAAAACGAATGTTGCAAGAGGCGGTTGATATATTAATCTCTAATTCTTCCCGCTCAACTCGTTCGGGAATGAATTATACACAACGACGGAAATTAAAGTCGTTGTCAGACATGTTAAAAGGAAAACAGGGGCGATTCCGCCAGAACCTACTCGGGAAACGAGTAGATTACTCAGGACGTTCGGTTATTGCGGTTGGGCCAACATTAAAATTAGATGAATGTGGATTGCCAAAGAAAATTACCCTAGAACTCTTTAAACCGTTTGTTATTGCAAAACTCATTGAGTTTGAATTGGCGTTTAATGTGAAATCAGCAGAGCGAATGATCCGCGAGGGAGAGCCTGTTGTGTGGGATATTCTCGCAGAAGTTATTGAGGGGAAATATGTACTTCTTAACCGAGCTCCGACACTTCACCGGTTAGGGATTCAAGCGTTTCGTCCACAACTGGTGGATGGAAAAGCAATTCGTTTGCATCCACTCGTTTGTGCTGCGTATAATGCAGACTTTGACGGAGACCAGATGGCGGTATATCTTCCTTTGTCAACAAAAGCACAGGAGGAAGCAAAAATGATTATGTGTTCCTCTAAAAATCTATTGAAACCCTCTTCTGGAGACCCAATTATTAATCCTTCTCAAGATATGGTGTTGGGGTGTTACTTTTTGACACAGGAGTTCGAAGGAAAACAAGGAACAGGAAAGGGGTTTGTTTCCCCAGCGGAAGCAATATTAGCCTATGAGTCGGATCAGATTCATTTACAGGCTCCGATTGTGGTACGCACAGAACAGGGGACCCTTTCCACAACGGTTGGGCGACTTATTTTTAATAATGTGATTCCTAAAGAGCTCGGGTATCAAAATTATTCATTCGGGAAAAAAGAATTAAGTGCTCTCTTGGCAGAGACTTTTTCAAAATCGGGAGTTCCTGCAACAGCAAAATTGGCAGACGATATTAAAGATTTAGGATTTAAATATGCCACAAAATCAGGAATTTCAATTTCTGTATTTGATCTTTTGGAATCACCGAATAGAGATATTGTTATTGAAGGAGCGAATAAACTCGTTTCCACAATTAACCATCACTATCGTTGTGGACTCTCCACAGACGACGAGCGATATAATGGAACAATCAAGATCTGGTCTCGCGTAAAATCAGAGATTACAGAAGAGATGATCCAGCAGTATGAACCAGAGAATGATATTTTTTATCAGATTAACTCGGGGGCTCGTGGTAACTGGGGGCAAGTGACGCAGATCGCCGGTATGAAGGGGTTGGTATCAAGCCCGTCGGGACGAACTATCGAGTTGCCGATCCGATCAAACTTAAAACGAGGATTTTCTATCTTGGAATACTTTAATGCGACGCACGGTGGACGAAAAGGAAAATCGGATACAGCGTTGAAAACGGCGGAAGCGGGATATTTGACACGACGACTTGTTGACTCAGGACAAGACGTTGTCGTTCACGAAGAAGATTGTGGAACGGATATCGGGAAAACAATTTCACGAATAGATTCTGCAAAACTTGGAATGGACTTTGCGCGACGAATTCGCGGGCGAGCTCTTTTGGAAGATGTAAAAGTGGGAAACAAGGTTGTTTTGAAAAAAGGAGATATTTTGGACGAGGCAGCAATGGATATTATTCAAGAACAACAAGTACAAGAAGTTACGGTTCGTTCAGTTATGTACTGCCGAACACGAAATGGAGTATGCCAGAAATGTTATGGATACGATTTGGGAAATAATGAAGTCGTTTCATTCGGAACACCGGTCGGGATTATAGCAGCGCAATCAATCGGTGAGCCCGGAACACAGTTGACAATGCGGACCTTCCACATGGGAGGAGTCGCGACGGAGGGGATGTCCATGACACAGGGGTTGTCTCGTGTTGAGGAGCTTTTCGAGGCTCGTTCCCCATCCAACCCGGCTCTTCTGGCAGAAATATCTGGAAAAGTTTCTGTCAAAAAAGGGAAGAACGATACACGCGTTTCTATTGAAGCAGCAAAAGCCGAGAAAGATGAATATGTTTTGCAGTATGAAATGGATCCTATTGTGAAGAAGGGAGAAATGGTAAAAGAGCGTCAGGTTTTGGCGCGGTCAACCGAAAATAAAGATACGATTCGCGCACGATGTGCAGGAGAAGTTATTTCTACGGAAGAAGGAGTTATTGTTGTGCGGCAGGATATGGCAGCAAAAAAACAATATACTATCTCTACTCGAGCGACACTTTTGGTTCACGATGGGGAAGAAGTACAAAAAGGAGAAGCCATTACCAATGGTCACATCGATCTTCGTCAGCTCATGGAGCTTACTTCTGTAGAAAGAGCACAGGCATATATCTTGAACGAAGTGCAAAATATTTACGCATCACAAGGACAAGATATTGATGAGAAACACATTGAAATTATAGTAAAACAAATGGCGTCGAAAGTTCGTGTTATTGATTCTGGTGATTCGGAATGGGTTGCGGGAGAAATTCATGACGTGATTGAGTGGGAGAGAGAATGTGCGGAATTGAGAAAAGCAAAGAAAAAGGAGGTTCGCGTGGAGCGACTCCTTCTTGGTCTCACTCGTATTGCGCTCTGGACAGATTCGTGGTTGAGCGCGGCTTCATTTCAGGAAACAATTCGTGCGCTCGTAAATGCGTCAGTAGAGTGTAAAGAAGATACGCTTGACGGATTAAAAGAAAACGTTATCATCGGCCGGCTGATTCCGGCGGGTACCGGATACAAAGGCGCAAGAGCCAACTAAAAGTACATACTCTTTACGTTACAATATGCCAACAATTAACCAGCTCATTCGGAAAAATCGTACTAGCAGGGTGAAAAAATCAAAATCACCAGCGGTGGGACTGTTGTTCAACAGTTTGAAAACGCAGATGCGGAATCTTCCGTCGCCACAACGACGAGGAGTATGTATCAAAGTTACGACCATTACGCCAAAGAAACCAAACTCCGCGTTGCGAAAAATCGCCCGTGTGCGTTTGACAAATGGGCAAGAAATTAATGCCTACATTGGAGGAGAAGGACACAACTTGCAAGAGCACAGTGTGGTTCTCGTCCGAGGAGGACGAGTAAAAGACTTGGTGGGAGTGCGATATCACGTAGTACGTGGAACACTCGATTGCGAAGGAGTGAACGGCCGAAACCAAGGTCGCTCAAAATACGGATCAAAGCGTCCTAAAAAATAGAAATGTATCCCTGCTCCGGCCGGGATTCTTTTATCGTTCCGCATCGCGGAACAGTTATTACCCATAACCCCTCGTTCAGATGACTGACGAAAAAGTAGCGGCAACAGAGACCGCCTCAGAAAACTCTGCTAAACCATCAAAAGAAGCGAAGAAAGCTTCAACGGAGAAATCATCTTCCGCAAAAAAAGTTACGGAGGACAAGAAGAAGGATAAAAAGTATGTGAATCCTTTCAACGAAGCAGATCCATTACAGGCAAAGCTCGTAAACTGCATTATGAAACAGGGAAAGAAATCAATTGCTCGTACGATTTTACGAGATACATTTGATGAAATGAATCGTCGTGGAGATGCAGATCCTTTGGCAACATTCGAGAAAGCATTACAAAAGGCAACACCAACGATGGAGGTTCGTCCTCGACGAGTTGGAGGAGCTATCTATCAGATTCCGGTAGAGGTAAATCCAAAACGACAGGCAACGCTCCCTATTCGTTGGCTTTTGGCAGGAGCTCGTTCAAAGAAAGGACAGCCGATGTACAAGCGTCTTGCGTCAGAGTTGATGGATTGTGCAAATGAGCAAGGATATGCGTTCAATAAGCGTGAGGACGTGCACAAGATGGCACAGGCAAACAAGGCGTTCGCTCACTTAGCGCGATATTGATTGAATTTCAAACTTCAAGCTACAAGTTAAAAAAAAGCCCCGAGAGGGGCTTTTTTTTATGCATAAGGTTTGTTGTTCCAATTAGTAGAATTCTTCTTCGTTTCTGCTAGAAGGATTTCTTCATGAAGTACTTTTGATTGATTTAAGGCGGATTCTATTTCTTCATTATTAAGACCCTTACTTTTAAGCCATTCCTTA
>JAGYLK010000170.1 GCA_018401175.1 Candidatus Altimarinota bacterium | reverse complement strand
TTGACCACTCCGCCATCGACCCGATAAGAGAAAAGAACAATTGATGGTCGACAAGGCGGCAGATTTATCCCGCAGTGCGGGACTGTGATTTGACCACTCCGCCATCGACCCACAGAAACAAAAGAACCATTATTCGCCGACAAGGCGGTAGATTTGTCCCATGATGTGAGACAGAAATTGACTCAATTGTGATTGTCAATCTGTGATGCGTATTTCAAGTTTCCCCAAAAGAGCGAGGGGAGTTTATTTTTCTATTGAGAAAAGTCAACATTCTCTTCTTCCTGATTCGCCAAGAGTGATTTTTTGAGATGCAAGGTTTGATCATAGAGTTTGAGAATATTTTTTTCAGCTGGAAATTTTTGATCGAGTTCGCCAATGATTTTCGACATGTGGTCGAGTTGATGTATTACATTTGATAGTTTTTTCTCTTTTTTCAATCTCTTTTGGTACATATTTTTAACAATAAGAGGAAATAAATGTATTTGATTTGATATACAAAGGTTCTCTTTATTCTCTATAAAGGAATATAAATATATCAAATAGGATTTCTTTTTCTATTAAAAAAACTTGTATAAAGTGGTATTTTGTTATGAAGTATAAATTTTGATAGACTCTTCCTGATGAAAAACCCTGTAAGTGATGGCGTTCGGCAAAAGGTACTTCAACTCATGAAAGAGTTAGGAATAAAGAAAACACGGCTGGGAGAGATTTTGGGTGAAGCAGGAAAAGAGGAAGTGAATCAACAGAAATATTTGAGAGCAGATCGATTTTTGCGTTCTACGTCCGAAATTGGTATTGATAAACTGGTAAAAGTGGCACATTTCTTTGGAAAACCACTCACTTTTTTTCTTACACAAAATCCAGGATTATCTGCTTCAGAAAAGAGATTTAACGGAACTTCAGTTCCTATCGAGGACATAGAGCAAGGGCTTCGAAAGATGGGATTAGATGAAGAATATATTAAAAAGGAGATTGAACAATTAAAGGCAATGGAGTTATATACCCATATTCGCCGTTAAGGAGGAGTATATAATTATTTCATACTATGACAGAAGAAAAGAAACTTCATTTTTCGAGTGATTTTTGTGCTGTTTCCGAAGAACAAAAACCTCGAGAAAAACTCGCTCAATATGGTCCCAAAGCACTTGCCTTATGGGAATTAGTGGCGCTTATATTTCGTACGGGATCACGACACAAGGGAGGATATTTTGAAGATGTGCAAGTGTTGTCCAAGCGCGTGCTCGCTGAGGCAGGATTTAAGGGATTATTTATGCAAAGAGAGGTTGTCGATGCGCAGAATAATTTTCGTCTCCAGAAGCGCCATGCAGAAGCATTGGTGGCGATAACAGAAATAGCGCATCGATTACACGGAGGCTATGACGTTTTTGATGTTTCTTCTCCAGACAAAGTAAGTCTTCATTTCCATTCGCTTCGTACCCTAAAACAAGAACAGTGCCACGTCTTGCATATTGATGCCCAGAAAAAATGTATTTTTTCTGAACTCGTTGCGGTTGGTTCTGATGAGTTTGTGCACGTTCGTCCAACAGATATATTGAGATCGGCAATTTGGTTGGGGGCACAAGAAATCATTGTTGTGCACAATCACGTAGGCAGTTGCCAAGCAAGCACAGAAGATATTTCTTGGACATTAGCGCTGTCCAAGGGAGCGTGGAATTTGCATACCATAAAAATATCGGATCATATTATTTTGGGGAAAGATGGGTATTTCTCTTTTTCAGAAAAAGGACTGTTGTAATAGGAGAGTTCATAGCTACTATAAAAAAATATTCTCTTATTGGTGTCGTATTGCAAACAAGGCTATTCCAGCAGCCACAGAAACATTGAGCGATGTCTTTTTTCCATACATAGGAATTTCGAAGTGTCTTTCACACATTTGTAATATTTCGGCGGAAACCCCATCGACTTCATTTCCCACAATGAGGGCTAGATTTTCTCCCCTATAAGAGGCTTCGAAAATATTTTCTGATCGATCAGATTGCTCGAGGGCGATTATTTCAAATCCTTCTTTTTTGAGTTGTTCACATAATTTTATTGCAGAATCAACGTGTTCCCAGGGAAGAAATTCTTCAGCCCCAAGAGATACTTTTTCAATCCGACGATCTGGAGGACAGCCTGTGTATCCGGTGAGATAGACTTTGTCCCATCCTGCTCCGTCAGCAGTACGAAAAATCGCTCCCACGTTGTGGAGCGACCGTATATTTTCCAAAATCACAACTTTCATTAGTCTTCTTTCTTTTCTGTTTCGAGTGCGGTTGGTTTGTGCTCGAGTAATTCAGCAGCTTTTGCTGCTTCAATTTCTTTTTTCTGTTTTGGTGTCAATTTTTCTTTTCGTACACGTCCTTTTGCTACATTTGTGGTCTTCTTTTCAGCAGTTTGTGCTGAAAGTTTTGCCATTTTTTCTGCGTCTGTTTCATGTCCTGTTTCCTTCGCCCATTTCTTCAATGTTCGAATAGCCTTGGCAGACAACTTCATTCGTTCAATTTTTCCTGTAAGAGGATTGAACATTTTCTTGGTGAAGAGGTTCACACGGAATGTACGTCGAGTCGCTTTGAGCGAGAAAGGACGATTGTTTCCTGTGGCAGTTTTTTTACCGGTGAGCTGACATTGTCGGGACATGGCGAAAATTTCTAAAAATTCGGGCGGAGAGTACTTGAAATTAGACTTGCGTCAAGTTTTTTCATTGGCGAAACTCAAAAGGCAAAACAGTAGATCTTGTCGTTGCAAGCCCCAAGGCTTTATGAATTACGGCGAAGCAATCTCAAAAAGGGAGCCTCACATCTTCTTTTGAAGGATAAGGGTTCGCAATGATAGAAGTGTATTATATTGGTATCAAACGCCAGTTTCTCGCAGCGGATCAACCTCCAAATCAGGAAATAATTGCTGAGAAATTGGATTTCGCCAAGAAGATTTCTTCCAGCTTTTGTCTTGTTGTAATTCAAACATTTCTCCCGGAAGAGGGGCTTCGACATTTGCTTGAGAAAGATTCTTCAGTTTCTTGAGCCTCTCTCGAAAGGTAAGCATTTGAGTATTTTCTCCATGAACACAGAAGACCTGAGTTGGTGTTCCGCAGGCGCCAGCAAAATCTAATAATCCATTTTGATCGGCGTGTCCAGAAAAGGCATTAAAAATAATAACCTCCGCTTTTAGCTCATGTGGCTCGCCAAAAATATTTACCGGAGATTCGTGTTCTACCAACTTTCGTCCGAGTGTGTTCTCCGCCATAAATCCAACAATGAGAATCGTATTTTGTTCATCAGAAATATTATTTGCCAAATGATGTCGAATTCTTCCAGCTTCACACATTCCGCTGGCAGAAATAATAATGGCGGGACCAGGAAATTGATTGAGCGCTTTTGAATCTTCTACTGATCGAGTAAATTGAAGCCCATTGATATCATCAAATGGATTTTCTCCACGATCAAACATCTTCACGAGTTTTTCATCAAAACATTCGGGATGCAGTTCAAATATTTCAGTCGCTCCCGTGGCAAGGGGAGAATCTACAAAAATAGGAATTTGTGGAATACGTCCGGCGTGTTGCATTTCTCGAATCACATACAAAATTTCTTGTGTTCTTTCTACAGCAAAAGCAGGAATAAATATTTTTCCGCCGCGCTCGATAGTTTCCACAATTTTGGCAGCAAATCGGTCTTCTACATCTTTTATCTCTTCGTGAAGGCGATCTCCATACGTTGACTCCGTAATAAGCACATCGAGGTTTTCGAGTTGTTCTCGATCTTTGAGAATGGGGAGATTTTTTCGTCCCAGATCACCAGTAAATCCAAACGTCACCTTTTGACTCGTCTCATCATCCCAGATGTCCCATTCTTCAATTGCACTTCCGAGAATGTGTCCTGCGTCATGAAACGTAACTCTCGCTCCATGGCATACCTTAATTTGCTGTTTATAATCGACAGATCGAAAGAGAGAAAGAGTTTTTTCTGCATCAGCAATCGTATAAAGAGGTTCGGCATCAGGCGCCTTGAGCTTTTTTTTCATCCATTCGGCATCACGCTCTTGAATATAAGCAGAATCCCGGAGCATTATTGAACAGAGATCTCGTGTCGCATGGGTAGAATAAATTGGACCAGTAAATCCATTTTTTACCAAGATGGGTAATGCTCCAGAGTGGTCAATATGTGCGTGGCTCAAGACGACGGCATCAATTTCTGTTGCCTCAAAAGGAAACTTCATATTTGCTTCTATGGATTCTTTTCGTCGTCCTTGGAACAATCCACAATCAAGAAGGATTTTTTTTCCATTTATATGAAGAAGATGTTTGGACCCCGTAACTCCTCGTGCCGCTCCCGAAAATTCAATTTTCATTGCCCGAATTTTGGCATGGTTTTCCTCCTCGTGCAAATACAACTCCCGAGACATGTCTTGTTCCCATTTTTTTAAGTACTCCTGCAGCAGAATCAAGAGTGCTTCCGCTCGCAACAACATCGTCAATCAAGAGTATTTTTTTCGGAATTTCTGATCCGTTCCACTCAAAAGCAAGAGAAAGATTGTTCAATCGATCGACCCGTTTCAATTTCGCCTGTTGTTTTGTACGACGAACTCGTTTCAAATCAGTGCAAAGAGGAGTTTGAGGAGAGAGTCGTTGGATCGCCTTTGCAATTTCCTCTGCCTGGTTGAATCCGCGCCACAATTTTCTCGTCCAATGAAGCGGCACGGGGACAAGGGTGTGTGTTTTTAAATATTCTGGAGGAAGAGTAGAAATTATTTGTTTCCCTATAATGTCTGCCAAATCTCGAAATCCACGGAATTTAAAATATTCTATGAGTTTTTGACTTGTTGGATGATAGTAGGCGGTGGCAGCAAAAATTTCATCCAAATCTTCAAAGGACGCTTCATTTTTTGGTGCGGGAACAAAAGTATTATGTTTTTCACAGAGCCAAAATCCTTCTCGCTTACAAACAATACAGCGAGGAGGAAAGATCGCTTCTTGAATCCATTGCCACCAAGACATTAGTTTCGGGGGAGTCTGAAGTGGGGAGTAGAAGAATTTCCCTTAGAAGAATCAATGAGCTGTGTTATCGAGATTCGGATTTTGTCGTATGACAAATAGGACATGAAATCGAGTCCGAAGATTCGGCCCACGATGGTTACAAAAGTGAAACTCAAAATCGTTACAATCAATCCAACAATAGCATATCGAATCGTATTGACGGCTGTTTTAATTTTCTCATCATTTCCTCCCGAAAGAATAAAATTAATTCCTCCAATAAAAACAAACACAGCAGAAAGTCCCGCTGCAACAATAAAGGCATATACCACAAACATTTGTACCAAATCCATGGTGGTATAACTACTCAATGTGGCAATAGTATCGCCCACTTGTCCCGTCATTCCTACTCCATCGACTCCCATTTGAGCACTTATTCCCCCGCCATCACGGAGAGGATCGGTCGCTGTTGTCGGAGTATCCAAATATCGAACGGCGGGAATCACACGATTGTCAATAACTGGAGTTGGCATGGTTCAAAAAAATTATTGAGGGTCTTCAACCTTCAAAAAGTATCTCACACTTTCTCTTGCGGACAAAATGGAAATGAGAGTTCGTAACGCCGAAATAGTCTGTCCATCCTTTCCGATCAATCGTCCCATATCATCAGCATTCACACGAACAGTGATGAGCGTTCCTCGATCGTCATCACTTGCTTCTACCTGAATAGAATTTGTATCAGAACAAATTTGTTGTAAAACGTAACGAACAAATTCGACAGCAGTATTTTTTTCTGACATGTGTATTTGGAAAATGAAACAGAATTACTCTGTGGTTGCCGTTTCTACGACAACTTCTTCGGAAACCTTGGGAGTAGTTTCTTCAGCGACTTCCTTTGGTTCTGGTTTTGGAGTTTCTTTTTTTGGTTTTGTCACACGAGTTGTAATGAATTTTTCAGCTTCATTGATCCCGTTCTTTACCAAAAGTCGAGCAACAGATTGACTTACCTGTGCTCCATTTTTTATATAATTCTTGATTGCTGGTGCATCAACTTTACAAATTCCCTTTCCTTCATCAGCGAGGGGGTCATAAAATCCTAATTCGGCAATATTTTTCTTCTGGACAGCTCGTGCTTTTTCAGCAGCAACAATTTTGAAAAACGCTTGTTTTTTGCGTCCGTGGCGGGCAAATCGGAGAATAAGCATGGGAAGTTTCTGTTCTAAAAATCCTCGCGAGTCTAGTCAGATAGAGAGTTCTGTCAAATTTTTGTCAAACCTTTGACATGATTCTTCTTCTGGTGCAGAATCACCGTCGTATTTCTCTCCCAATAGAATGTGTGGAATTTTTGCCGTTTCTGGTTCACAAACCAATGCAGGAGCAGTTGTTATTGCAGGATTAAAAAAGCTTGAATATCGCGGATATGATTCCTGGGGAGTTGCAATTCGTCGAGAGGGAAAAGTTGTTCTTGAAAAACAAGTGGGGAAAATATCAGAAGCACAGCATGAATTTGAACCAGCAACAGAAGCGTTTGGACACAGTCGTTGGGCAACTCATGGAGGAGTTACGGTTCAAAATTCTCATCCTCACCGTTACGGTCGGGTTACCCTGGCACACAATGGGATTTTTGAAAATTTCGCTTCTCATAAGGAGCGAATTGGGACAGGAACTTTCCAATCAGAGACAGATTCAGAGGTTATTGCGGCCTTGATAAACGAACATGTAGAAAAGGGTTGTGATCCATTTGAAGCTATTCAAAATACAGCAAGTCAGATAAAAGGGAGGTTTGCAATTATTCTCTGTATTGACGGAGTTGATGGGATTTTTGCTGCCCGACGCGGATCGCCACTTCTTGTTGGACGATCTGCGGATGCGACCTATATTGCGAGTGATATTCCCGCATTTTTGGAACATACATCGACGGTCAATTACTTGGATGATGATGAAATAGTCTGGATACGGAAGGACAATGTTTTATTTGCGGATCTCAAAACGGGAAAATCAATTGAGAAACGAAATATTGATGTTCCGTGGAGTGAAGAAGAAGCACAAAAAGGAGATTTCAAGCATTTTATGCTGAAAGAAATTTTTGAACAAAAAGAAACCATTTCTCGTGCTATTAATCAGCCGAGTGAATTGATGAAATCGGCAGCAGAAGTTCTTGCACAGTGTAACGGAGTATATTTTTTAGCCTGTGGAACGGCTCATAAAGTGGCTGCGACGGCGGAGTATTTTTTCGCAGATATTTCGGGACGAAAAATAAATGTGGTTGCGGCATCAGAGATGCCAACGTTTGAAAGTTTTATAAATGAAAAAACCGCATTAATCGCAATTAGTCAGTCAGGAGAAACTGCCGATGTATTGGAAATTTTGGAACGTGGAAAGAAAAAAGGAGCAAAGATTGTCTCGATTACAAATGTAGAAATGTCTTCTGTGGCCCGTATTTCTGACGTTGTTCTTCCATTAAATGCAGGAGTAGAAAAAGCGGTTGCCTCTACAAAAGCAGCAACAGCGCAGATGGCGATTTGTTTTTTGCTTGCTCATGCGGACGCGGAGTTGCGCGGACGCGGAATATTCAACGTTGGGCGAGAATTACTCCGAGAAACATCAACTGCCATTAATGAGCTTCTCAATCCGCGATATGCGGAACATATTCATGCTGTGGCGGAGAAAATCGTTGATAGAAATAATATGTTTATTATTGGTCGCGGATCATTGTATCCAATGGCGCTCGAGGCAGCGATCAAGATTCAAGAAGTTTCCTATATCCACGCGCAAGGATTTGCTGCGGGAGAATTGAAGCATGGACCGATTGCATTGATCGAAAACAGAGTTCCGTGTTTGGTTTTGGGGGACGATCCGGAGACTATTTCCAATGCGATGGAGTTAAAAGCACGAGGAGCAAAGGTTATTGGTATTTCCCCGACGCGGGCAGATGTATTTGATGAATGGATTCGCGTTCCAGATTGTGATGGAGCGCAGTCGATTGCGACGTTGGTTCCGGTTCAGATTTTGGCATATCAGTTAGCGATTTTGCGGGGACTTGATCCCGATATGCCGAGGAATTTGGCGAAGTCGGTTACGGTGAAATAAAGATATGTTAGTGGCAAATAATTATTTGTCCGTACTTAGTGGAAGTTATTTCGACGGAAGGAGGGAGTTTTTTTAATATAAATCGCCATTTAGAAAATATGTGGTTCAGTTTGCAAAATTGAACCAGCGGCAGGATTTATTCTGGAGAGAGGAAGAGATTGCTCTGTAATTTTTTTGAAGGACAATAGCTCGCAATGAAAGGCGATAAAGGCTACACTTCCCTTGATGAAAATTCTCGGAGTAGATCCTGGTTTCGGACGCTGTGGATTTGCTGTTTTGGACGCGACAAACAAAGCAAAGCCAGAATTGCTGTCTTTTGGAACAATAACAACAGAACCAAACTCGCCATTTCCTGCGCGACTTTATGAACTTGCCGAAGATTTTGAATCGCTTTTCAAAAAATGGGAACCGGAAGTGGTTTCGATAGAAGATCTCTTTTTTGGTTCCAACAGTACAACTGCCATGCGAGTCGCTGGCGCAAGAGGAATTCTTTTACTTCTTGCAGAACGCGCTGGATGTCGTGTTTTAGAGCCAAAACCAGTAGAATTGAAATTGGCTTTCACGGGAAATGGAAAAGCCAACAAAGCAGAAATGAAGAAAATGGCAAAGATGCAATTTGGGCTCGAAAAAAATCCAAAAATAGATGACGCTGCAGATGCGATTGCTGCCGCAATGTGGGCGATAAACGTTTGATTTTTTGCGCTTTATTCGATATACTTCCCTGATGGTCGAGAACCCATTTGATCCGGCTTCAGAGACAACGTCCGATTCAACACCCGAACCGAACGTTGCGCAGCCAGCTCCAGTAATGGGGCAGGAACCTTCCGTATTAAAAGAAGAACCGGAAACAAAAACAGAAGTTGCAGACGAGCAGGAATTAGAACAACCAGAAAATCAATTTGATGAACTAGATGAGGATTTAACTGATTTGGAAGAATCAACTGATACTGTTTGGCTTTTGCGTCGAGTAGGAGTGGGAATTATCAAAGCACTTCTCATTCTTGGAGGAGTGGGAATTGTGGGATGGTTGATTTGGGGGGGGTCTGATAGTACTTCTTCTGATACGACTCCAAAGCCAAAAGTTGCGGTAGAAAGAGCAGTTGAGAAAACAATTGATTCTGTGAAACAGGAAGTGATTGCTGTGAAAGACAAAAAGGTTGAAAAAACGACGCCAGAAAATCCAGTTTTATCACTTCCCGAGGCGGCGACAAGTGTTTCCGGGAGATCATTGTCTACTTGGAATTATTGGCTCGAATCTCAGCGAATTACGTCGCAAAAGGGCGTTGCAGCGGATGTATTACGCTGGAAAAGAGAAGTCGAAGTTCTTTTTGAAATTCCTTTTCCACAGCAAATAAATGGAGAAAATGCTATTTCGAGAAATTATCAAGTAGGAATTTTGTTACAGCGAATTGAATCATTGATGTCTCGGGAAACACTTTTACAGGCACGTCTGGGACAGGATATTGCCGAATTTTCATCAAAAGCAGCTCAGGCAAAGGAGGAATCAACAAGAGCAGAGCAAGAATTTTTGTCAGCGCTTCAAAATTCGAATCCGGTTGGAATATCAACTATTTTGGAACGAAAAATTGAGGCAGAGAAACAACTTCAGCAGAACGCAGTTGATGCAGAAGCCAGACAAATTTTTGCGCACAAGATTTCAGAGTACAGTGTCGTGCTCTCAAATTTAGAAACCGTTTTGACCGCGAATAGAGAAGCGATTGTACAAGATATTCAAGTAGTAAATTTTCCATCCGACCCATTTAAGAGTGTGATTTCGCCTGATTCGTGGGGTATTTATTAAGGCAAAAACACAATTCCAATGTTTTTTTCTGCTCGCGCCCTCGTTTGTAGCGACATTCGATTGCGCGCAAAAAGTTCGAGTTCTGTTTGTGGAGGAATAATCGGTTGAAATGTTCGTGGATCAATAAGTGTGGCGTCAAATTGTGCGAGAAATTCATCAAAAAAATCATCATTTCCGTGTGCATAATTTCCAATTTGTTTGGTGCGTTTTTCTCCGGTAATTGTTTTCTCAAATTCCTTTTCAATCCACTTTTTGAGTGGAGCATTAAAAACATTTCCGCCACTTCCTCCAATGCGAAAGGGATCACGCGTGAGTTTTACGGTTGTGGTTTCTGTTGCCCCAGAAAAATCTTCTACGGTCAGGGTTGCTGCGAATTCTTCTTGTGCATTAAAATCAAAATAAATCATTCCGGGATTTGGATTTCGTGATTCTTCGTCACAGGTTTTGATCCCTTTTCTTGTGGCGCTCCATTCCCAATGATCTGTTTCGTAATCCCCACAAGAAGTTTCTCCTATTTCCCATTTCCACGATTGGATATCATGTATTCCGTCAGGATCAGTGGTTGCATTTTCCCCATCAAGTCCAGTGAGATTGAGGGAAGTTTCGTATACTTTTTTTCCGCCTTGAATCAGTATCTTGGGAATCGGAACATTGTTTTGTGGCATATTTTTTTGTTGAGGCGATCCATTAAAATGACGAAAAAAATCAGTCGCACTATTCGTATCGATACTTGCCAATGGGCGAGCGAGCGATTCATTGGGAAGAATATCACTCTTGAAACACGATCCATTCCAGTTTTGGGCGTGTGATTCGAGTCTCTTTTGTTCTATTTCAGAAAGTTCATCGTGTGCCCAACAGAGAAAATCAGCGGTTTGTTCCCAACTTGTTCCTGTCCATATATTCAATTCGAGGGTGCCACTTGTTTTATTGAGTCCGTTTTTGCTACTGCTTTCCCAAACAGTTTCTGTGGATATGCTTGGAGAATAAGTTATGTTTCTCCATCGGACAGGTTCTTCTTGAGTTTGTTCACTTTTCAAAAAAAGCGTGATGCGTTCATCTGATTTCACCATTTCTCCGCCACCAGAAAATAATTCTGTCCCATTGTGTTTTATATTCCAGGGAGGAAGCGGCGTTTCGTTTGGAATGTTTTGCACTAGAATTTCCACAAAATCTTCCCCTTCCACCCTGTTCGTTGCCACTTCATCGATTCGTATTTCTAGTTCCTCGGGGAATGCTGGTGCGATTTTATTCTCTATTCCTCGTGTATGAGTTGGGTTATTTTCAATGCTTCGCCATGGCCAATATTTCATCTCGTCCCAATTCCAAATTTCTCCCCACAAAAATCCATTTTTGGTTCCGCTTTTTGTTTTCTCCCAGGTTGCGGTTGCAACTCCTTCATCTTTTTCATTTACAATTTCAAGCGTTCCTCCATCATCAGGAAGTCCTATGGGACTGGGATTTCCGATAAATCGGAGCGTTTTTTTTTCATCATCGGGAAGAAACACAAACGCATTCTCTGCGAATGTAAAATCAGATCCGTTTCGTTGTTCACTTTTTACAAGGCCGGTTTCAGGAAGAGCGACGCTTTGTCCGGCAAGATGAATTCCTTCATTGGTAATCTGGAGGCTTGAAAAGTCCACTTCCTGAGTTCCCCTTCGTATCTTCCATTCCGTAAAATCAACTGCAGCATCTGCAAGAACTTCTACCTCAAACCATTCTGGTTCACCGATTGAAACAGGCGCTATTTCGGTTATTTTTACGCTTGTGGGAATGGCAGAGTGGAATGTTTTTTCTGGTTCAGGAGGAGAAAGGATTTCATTTGCTATTCCGGGAGTTCCGAATATTCCAAATTCATTCGCTTCTCCCGCAAAGGTTTGCCACCCGTCTGTCGTCCACATCATCGATCGGCGCTCAGGAGAACTTTCACCAGCAATCCAATTTCCAGGAAGAGTTCGGTCGTGTTCTTTTCCTGTTTCATCACTCAAAATGAGTTCTTCGCCCGTATTAGAAAGAGAGCCGGTAAAAATTTTATTTGCTGGTATATTTGGAACAGTGGTGTCATCGGTTCGCTCGAGCAAGAAAAATCCGGCGGGCTCAATTATTCCGGTCAGGAGAATATCAGGATTTCCGTCGGTTGCTTTGAGCGTCCAATTTTCCAATGAAACGCTTTCTGATCCATCGTTAAATAGCTCAATCCATTCATCATTTGCCGATTCGGTTGTCCCCGACCACGCGATTTCATTTATTCGTACGGCGGCGTTTGTGGTGGCAAAAAGAAAGAGGAACAATATGCCGTGAAAAACTTTTTTCATATCCATACCTTTTCCAAATATTCGGCGGGGAATCAACATTTTCTAGAGAAAACATTCATTATATTTTCATATTTATTTGAGAAATTATTGATTTTTTTAAAAAACATATTAGATTACCATCATTCTAAAAAAGAGAGATGTTGGAATTCGAAAATCGCAATACGGCAGGACAAAGAAAACTCCAAGAGGAACGGGCAGAATCCAATATTCTTTTGAAATATGGATTTTCCTGTAATAAGGCACAGCTTTTGGAATTAAAAAAACACTGTATGTCGGATAATACGGAATATTTCATAGATACTTTTTTGATGCGAGAGATGGAGTTGTGGAGAAAAAAGAACGAAGGGGCTTCAGCAGAAGAGGAAAGAAAAGCAATTACTGTTTTGATAGAAACGGTTTCAAATGATTATACCTACGGAAGGATTAACAAAGAAAATATGCCTCATAAAAAAGAGGGAGAGGAAAAGTTGTTCGAGGGAGACATCAGCCAGGAAGATTATTATAGAGAATATATAGAAACGCATGAACCGATGGTGAATCAATTGGAAAAGATTCGGGAGAGAATGCTTGGCAAAAAAGAGGATATAGTGAACGAAGAACAAAAAGTGGTTCATCAAAAGGTGCAGGAAGTAATGGAGCCGGTTTTCGCTTAAGTTGCGAATTTTTGTTCCTCATGGCACACTCAGCCAGTGAAAAAAATCCTTTTGTCCGGCGGAGCATTGCTGATGGGATCAGCAGCAGCGAGTAAATTACTCGGGCTTTTGCGTGATCGACTCTTGGTTTCGTTTCTGCCGGCGGAGCAACTGGATCGAGTGTTTGCTGCTTTTCGGATTCCGGATTTCTTTTTCTTCCTTTTGGTGGGAGGAACGGTGGCAACACTTCTTCTACCACGGATGGCAGGACTCAAGGGAACTGATCGAACAAAGTTTTTGAGTTCATTTCTGTGGCTTGTCGTTACCGTGTTTGGAGTTTTCTGTTTTGCGGGCGCTCTTTTCCCAGATTTCTTTGTACAAATTTTTGTGAGTGGATTTGATTCTTTTGCTCGTGAAGAAATCGCTCTATTAGTGCGTTGGTTATTTGGTTCGGTATTTATTTTGGCGTGTTCGGCGGTCTTTGGTGCAGCACAACAAGAACAACAGAAATTTCTCTCGGTAGCACTTGCTCCCATTTTATATACCGGAATGATCTGTCTCGGAATCTGGTTTGGATTGCGTGATTATGGGTTCGTTGCCATTGGAATAGCCGCTGTTTTTGGTGCGCTATTGCATCTTTTTTCAAATCTCGGTGCGTATCTTTTTTCCGGAGGGGGATTGGGGTGGTGGTGGCGAAAACCAATCGATCGTTGGGAAAACTTTGGCTCAGATTTTTCTGCTCGAATTGGAACCAATGCAGCATTTCAAATAAATTTGTCAGCGGATGTGTGGATTGCCTCATTTCTCGCTGCGGGAGCGGTGAGTGCCTATCAGATTGGGACAAATTTAGGAATGGCACTTCTTTCTATTGTAGGAATTCCTCTCGGGAGTGCGACTTTCCCCAAATTGACAGCAGCAAAGGGAAACAGAGAAGTGCAAAAAAAAGTGCTCTCCGATTCGCTGAAGTGGATATTTTTGGCAACTCTTCCAGCGGCATTGATTGGTGCGATTTGGGCTGAATTTTGGCTCGTGTTACTTTTCAACGCAGAGGGCGAGTTATTGCGTCTGGGAAAATGGATTTTTCAAATCGTGGTTCTTTCTCTCCCCGCGGCGTGCGCAATTCCTGTTTTATCTCGCATTTTTCTCGCAAACGATGATACCCGAACGCCATTACGCGTAACGGTAATTTCTCTTTCTGTCGCGACAGCGATTGCCGCTTTGTTAGCCCTTGTGATTTTGCCATCGGAGATTTCCGTACTTGGATTAGGAATTGGGACATTTATTGCTAATGTTCTCAGCGCGCTTCTCTTTTGGTACGCTGCGCGAAAATATTTTCAACAATGACCGAATTGAAATTTACCGTTTCCGAAAAACACGAAGGAAAACGTCTCGATACGCTAGCCTCAGAACTCGCACCAGAATTTTCTCGTTCTCGTTGGCAAAAAGCAGGAATGTTTCTCCGCAATGGAGAGGAAGTTTCCTACAAAACGAAAGCGGTAGTTGGTGACACATGGGAATTATCATGTGAACCAGCTTCTGGATTACCTCCACAATTAGAGGCATGGGATTTCTCATTACGCATTTTGGCCGAGTCAAAATCATGGCTTGTCATTGAAAAACCGATTGATGTTTCGATTCACCCTTCTGCATCAGAACCAGATCAGCATACGATTGTGAATGCTTTGGCACATCAATTTCCGGCATGGAAAAAAGCCTTTCCCGATGAACCGCTCCGTCCAGGAGTGGTACACCGATTGGACAAACCAACGTCAGGAATTCTTTTGATCGCGCGTACGGATGCCGCGTTGCGTTATTTCCAAGATCATTGGAAAGAGACAGAAAAATGGTATCGCGCTGTCGTCACGGGACGACCGCCACAATCAGGACGAGTCGAAGGAGCTATCGCGCGAGATTCCAAAAACAGAACGAAGATGGCAGTTTCAAATGCTGAATCGGCAAAAAGTGCGGAGAGTTATTTTGAGCGCGATGCTATTTCTCCATATGAAAAATATTCTCTTCTTCGCGTGCGAATTCCAACGGGACGAACACACCAAATCCGTGTCCATCTTTCAGCCATTGGGTTCCCGATTCTGGGAGATTCCAAATACGGAGGGGAGAAAGCAGAGCGTCTCTTCCTTCATGCTGAGAAATTAACGTTTCCAGATCCGGATAAAAACGGCGAGATGACGACGGTTGAGTGCCCAGTACCAGAGATTTTTTTCAAGCAATTTCCTGATTTTGTTAAAAAATATTGACTTTCTGTAAAAATGTATTTAAAAAATAAATAAATTTAAATAAATTTCCAATGGCACTTGGTGAAGATTGGCAAGATGAAGAGTTAAGCATTGAAGGAGGATTGAAAAAGGAAGAATTAAATAATCAGATTAAGTGGACAGATATTTCAAAAGGAGATTTAGAAGAACTAGTCTTTAATCGCTGCAAAGACAGAAAAGAGAATTTATTGTATCAGTTTTTCAAAGAACGATATAAAGAATTAACTCCTATTGCAGGAAAAGTCATTGCACAGGATGAATTATTGAAAGAAAAAAAATCAATTCCCGGAGAAGAGAAATTTGTCCAATACATAGAAAAAGTAATAAGGGATCGAAACCCAAAAGACAATGAATTATATAAAGAGTGGAAGATGTTACAAACAACATTGGGAATGTTGAAGAGCGAAGAACAAATTCCACCAGAAGAAAAGGGAATAGTAAAAATTTTTTTATTAAATATTTACAATTATTATTCTCAAATAACAGTGAGGGAATTACT
>JAGYLK010000169.1 GCA_018401175.1 Candidatus Altimarinota bacterium | reverse complement strand
TTGTTACGGATAGATTTCTCGGATTATGTATTTCCCAAAGATCTTGTAGGGACAGAGACACAGACGATTGAAATTTCTGGGAAAATGAATGTGGCAGGACTTGTTTTTTCAGAATCAAAAGTAGAGCGATTGGTGCTAGAACGCTTGAGTGCAACGCTGGATGATCGGCAACGACTCTTAGAAATAGATAATCATTCTGCGGAATATCGTGTATTAGATGCATCGCAATTCGCGGATCACGGATGGGTAAAACTTTCCGTAAAAATGGTAGGAGTTCGAAGTTTAAACTTTGATTCTTCTTCTCCACAAAACATGGCATGGAAAATAGCACTTCAGGAAGAGTTATCCCAAAAGACAGCGGTTGAGGCGCGTGCGATTTTGGTCAATCAGCCCGAGATTGAACGAGTGATGGATATACAGATTTTTCCAGCTTGGAAAAAAACGCTCCCGAGCATTCTTTCTCACATTGAATTGCGTACAGCTTTTGATTAAATTCTTTTCGAATTTCTAAAAAAATTTGCTATTCATCCCTTCTCATATTACAAAGCAGAAGCTTTTTATTTTCCGCCTCTTATGGAAGACCTTTTTATCCCCATTCTCATCTTTTTTGCTCGTATTTTCGATGTCTCGATAAGTACGTTACGAATTATGTTGCTGAATAAAGGACAGAAATTGATAGCTCCTTTGTTAGGATTTTTTGAAGCCTTAATTTGGGTTATTGTTATTAGCCAGGTTATGAAAAACTTAGACAGTCCGATTAATTATATTGCGTATGCAGGCGGATTTGCGATGGGAACATTTGTTGGTATTTTTTTGGAAAAAAAATTAGCAGTAGGAACCAGTTTTATTCAAGTTATTACCAAAAAAGAAGCTTCAAATTTGGTACAAGCATTACGAAGGAAGAAGCTTCGTATTGCTTCTGTAAAAGCCCAGGGGAATGATGGTCCGGTGAATATTCTCTATATTATGACGCAAAGAAAAGACCTTGATTCTATTTTTAAAATAATTCGCTTTCATAATCCGCGAGCGTTTGTAACTGTTGAAGAACTCACTGTTGCGAATAATCAATGTATGGAAAGAAAAAAAGTTTTTCGGCGTGTTGGAAAAACAAAATAAATTAATCTCTGTTTTGGGAAGAAGATTTTTTCAGAGTGGTTATTTTCTTTTGAAAAGCACGGAACACGGCTTATCGGTTGACAAAATTAAAAAAATATTTACACTTCCAGCCTCGTAATACTCGCCACGTGAATTCAGAAATAATAGCATTTGACACTCTTGGGCTCAGCCCAGAAATTCTTGAAACGATTCGAAAAAGAGGATTCTCTTCTGCGAGTGAAATCCAGGGAAAGGCAATTCCTATAATTTTGAATTCAGAACACGATATTGTTGGAATTGCACAGACCGGAACGGGGAAAACAGCTGCTTTTGGACTTCCTTTGATTGAAAAAATAGCTTCTCGTGAAGGATCCGTACAATGTATTGTGCTTACTCCCACTCGTGAGTTGGCGATTCAAGTGGCAAAAGAAATCGATTCTTTTAAGGGTTCGAAACAAATAAAAACGCTTCCTGTGTATGGAGGACAAGATATTGCGGTACAAATTCGAGATCTCAAACGGGGAGTCGATATCGTGGTAGGGACACCCGGACGCGTGCAAGATATGATGCGTCGAAAGGTGCTTGATATTTCTTCGGTGAAATATTTCATTCTTGATGAGGCGGATGAAATGCTGAAGATGGGATTTATAGATGAAATTGAACTGATTTTGCAAGAGACGCCGGAGAAAAAACGAGTGTTTCTTTTTTCTGCAACGATCCCTCCGCGAATCCAAAATTTAGCAAAGAAATATATGAAAAATCAGGTAGTTTTGGAAGTGAAAGGGAAGGAAAGCAAACGGGATAATATTCAACAAGTGTATTATCGCGTGCGTCGATCAGACAAATTAGACGTTATTAAGAATATAATTGAACTTGCTGATGATTTTCACGGTATTATTTTTTGTCAGACAAAAGTGATTGTGAATGAAATATCAGATGCATTAAAAAAAGAAAAATTAGATGTAGATTGTATTCATGGGGATATCAATCAGTCTGGACGAGAGCGGATTTTGGCTCAATTCAAAGCAAAAAAAATTAATATCCTTATCGCGACAGATGTTGCTGCTCGTGGGATCGATGTCAATGATCTGACGCACGTTATCAATTACTCACTTCCCAAAGAAGTAGATAGTTATGTGCATCGTATTGGACGCACGGGTCGTGCAGGAAAACAGGGAATTGCGATAACGTTTATTGATTCGCGAGAAGAGCACAAGATTAGACGCTTGGAGAAGGAGACGGGGAATAAAATTCCGGAAGGAGAATTACCCTCTCGGGAAAAGGTGGCGATAAAAAAGCAAGAACGGTTGATTTATGAGTTAGAGGATATTATTACGACCAAAGATACTTCCTTTTATTCACACGTAAGTAAAGAGTTGGTGAAAGCGTTTGGAGACACGGCAGTCATTTCTGCTCTTTTATTTCAAATAAATGGATCGGGAAAAGTGGAACCTCCAAAAGAACGTTATGATCATGATACATATAGAGCTACGCACAAAGGTCCACGTACATTAAGAACGTTGGGGCGCTCAGATAGAAAATCTTATACTGATGGGAAAAATCGTGCGACTCGTCGTGATGCAGTGAAGCGCACGGATGGTCCATTTGGAGAGAAATCAGAAAAGAAATCGTTTAAAAAATCGAGTGATGGATATAAGGGATTTGGGAAAAAGAAAACAGGAGGATTCAAAAAACGAAAGTAGGATTTGGAGCGCGTAACGGGAATCTTCATCCGCTTTGCGGATTCAGCGTTGCCGAACCCGTCGGGTTCAATTCCGACGACTTCGTCGTCATAAGAAGAAAAAACGGCTATACCCGTTGGGTACATCCGTCTTTTCTTGGAGCGCGTAACGGGAATACTTCGTGATGCTCTCTTCGTTCGCATTCGAACCCGCCGGGTTCAATTCAACGTCCCTACGGGACTATACAAAAATATCCCCAAGCCCAAGGGCTTAAGGATATTTTCGTGGAGCGCGTGGCGGGAATCGAACCCGCGTCACCAGCTTGGAAGGCTGGGGTAATGAGCCATTATACGACACGCGCGGAACTGAAGAGAACGAGTCGATTGTAAGAATTTATTTCTATGGGTCAACTTTTTTTCAAAATTCCTCTTGAAGTATCTTTTTCTCTCATCAAGAGAGTGCTAGAATTCTTTCAGAATTATTTTTGAGACAATGTTTGAAAAAACCATTATTACCGCCTTTCCCACGGATACGAGTTGGGGATTGGGAGTGCGCGCCGATGACGCGTCTGGATTACGAAATATATCGCGTCTAAAAAAAAGAAAACCGGAACAAATGTTTTCTCTTATGGTGCGGGACATGAAGATGTTGCATGAATATGCAGAAGTACCAGAAGATTTTCCAAAAGAATTTTTTACAGAAAAACCACGAACAGCGATTTTGAAACCAACGAATAAATTGCCGAAATCAGAGTTTTGGCCAGAAAAATCCGTGGCATTTCGTGTGACGACTATCCCAGAAGTAGCGGCAGAAATAAATTTTCCGGTAACGGCAACAAGTGCGAATATTACGGGAAATCCCCCTATTTTTTCGGCAGAAGAAATTCAAAAAACATTTGGGAAAAGTGTCTTAATATTCCCGGGGTTTTCGGACTTACCGCAGCGAGAAGCTTCTGAAATATGGGATTTTACAGCGAAGCTTCCGAAACAAATTCGTTGAGTATCTGAAGAGATTCATCGATTCCCACCGTCATTCCTGCGACAAGGAAGGCTCCCAAAATCAGTCCGATAAAAATAAGTTTCATTGCTCGCCAGTAGGGAACTCCAAAGAGCCATGCGACGAGAGAACCGCTCCAGCCACCACTTCCGGGAATGGGGAGCATGACAAAAAAAATCAGAAAAACACTGCCCCAGGTTGTAAACTTGTGGGAGTGTTTTGTTCGTGTGCGTGCAAATAATTTTTGAAGGAATCGATCACAAATGGGAGAATGTTTGGATGCAAAATTTGCAACAATAGGCCAGAGCCAGAGCACAATCCCAACAGATACGACATTTCCAATTATCCCGGCGAGAAGGGCGTTCCAGATACTTAAATGCTGAGAAAAAAATCCAAATGGAATAGCGAGTCGTTGTTCTACAAGGGGAAGAGTGGCAACGGCAATCGTGGCAAGAAAAGACTGAATCATCGGGAGGGATGGTACTCGTTTTGTTTCAAATTTCAAACTTTCCTCCTTCGATAGAAAGGGGATCTTCATCAATCTCAAAAAGAACGATTCACTCCAAACAAAAAACCGCATTTGCCGACGCACCATCTCAGACGTTTATCAGATGGATAATAAAAAATATTTTTTAAAAATGAGGAAAATATTGATGATTATTGCTTGAACAAAAAAACAACACAGACTTTCCTTTAGGTCAATGAGAAATAGAGAAAATTAATTGCATAAACACATTTTTTGTTCTATATTTTTTTATGCACGATTTGTTCACAAGTTTTGCACAGATTCTCAAAAATTACCCAAGATGATACAACAAAATTTATCCCACGAGTCTGTGCTCCGGGATGAAGTTTTGAGCGAGTTACTGACGGATAAAACAGCAACGGTGTTTGACGGGACGCTCGGTTTAGGAGGACACGCCGAAGCGATTCTGTCTCGATTTCCAAATGTGGCGACATATATTGCTACGGATCTCGATTCTCAGCATTTGGCATTTGCTACAAAGCGTTTATCTGGATTTAAGAAAAAATTTCAACCACACCACGGATCGTTCTCTTTGGTGGGAGAACTTCTTGAAAAGGCCGATCGTCCCTTGGTTATGTTGTTTGATTTAGGGCTTTGCTCCAATCAATTGGATGATCCAGAAAAGGGATTCGCTTTTGCGGCAGATGGTCCTTTGACAATGGCTTTTGATGATTCTCGTCAGGGAGCTGCTGCGGAAATTTTGAATACAAGTTCTGAACGCGAATTGACGCGAATACTTCGTGAATATGGAGAAGAGCCATCGGCTTATAAAATCGCAAAAAAAATTGTTTCTGTTCGTGAGGAAACTCCTTT
>JAGYLK010000168.1 GCA_018401175.1 Candidatus Altimarinota bacterium | reverse complement strand
GACATCGAGAATGGTCGGGAAGTGGTGTTATCAATATTGAGTTTTATATAGGCTTTGAAATTCGCAATTGAGAGAATATCTTGCGAGGAGAGAAGGGGGGAGTATTCCTTTTCAAAATATTCGGCATCTTCTGCTCCCACTTTGAAATTCATCATCGTTCCGACGTTTCCAAATACGGCATCTTTGATTTTGGAATCCTTTTGTCCAATGGCAACACCGCCAGCACTTTCAGACAATTGAGCAATGTATTGGTGCGCCATGATCAAGTTCAACCGATATTTACGGGCTTCGGAGAGAATGGTAGCAAAGGTGTCAGAAGCAAAATTCTGGAACTCATCGACATAGAGATAAAAATCTTTTCGTTGATTCTGGGGCATTTCTCCTCGTCCCATCGCTGCCATATTTATTTTTGAAACAACTACAAGTCCCAAGAGTTGTGAATTGATTCCCCCGATTTTTCCTTTGGAGAGATTAATCAATAGAACCTTTTGGTTATCCATTATGTGTCGTACATCGAATGCAGATTTGGTTTGTCCGATGATATTACGCATCGTCGTATTGGTCACAAACGGACCAAATTTAGAGGTAAAATACGGAATCATTTCCTGCTTTTCGCGGTCTCCTGTATTTGCCATTTCGTTTTCCCAAAAATTTCGTACGACTACATTTTTTACTTTTGCGACTTTGTATTTTTGAAATTCATCATCGATAAACATTCGTGGAATATCAATGAGCGTCGCGCCTTCTTCTTCGTCTTCCATGAGGGAGAGACAGGCATTTCGGAAATAGTGTTGAATACGAGGGCCGAAGATTTCATTTCCAAACAATTTAATAAAAATCTCCATTGCGTCGAGTGATGCTCTATCTCGTTCTTCGGCACTTTTTGTTTCGAGAATATTGAGTCCCATTGGTCGTTCTTTGTCTCCTGGGTCAAAGATAATGACATCTTTGGCTCGGTGCTTCGGAATACAAGCGGCAATGTCATCAATGAGGTCTCCATGAGGATCGACGACGCATACGCCTTCGCCATTTTCAATATCTTGTACTGCTTGATTCCAGAGGAGAACCGATTTACCAGAACCAGATTTTCCCACGATATATTGATGGCGAGTTCGATCATTCCGCTTGAATCGAACAAACTTACTTTCTCCTCGGTAGACCGATTCTCCAAGAATGACTCCTTCGGTAGGAAGTTCAAGTGGCGGTGGTAATATTTTATACGAAAGCCAATGAATTGTTGGAATCCGGTTATATCGTGCATCCGGGAAATGATAGATGGATGCCAGTTCTTCAGTACAGAGGAGTGATTTTTTTTCAAAAAAAGCTGGAAGTCGGTATTTGAAATTATGGAGAATGAAGGGAGCGTTGAGACGATCAATGAGAAGAATTCGTCGATTCTCCATCCGGTTCCCTCCGTTACTTTTAAAAATATTAAATGAGACAAAGAGGCCATTGAGAATTTCTTGAACGCGTTCCTGTCGTGGTGAACTAGCAACTACACGGATGGTTGCATCAAAACCAGATTGGAGTGACTTTTCTCCGACAGATTTATAGAGCTCTTCTTCTGATTGCAACATGCGAACGTACGAGTCTCCACTACTGGCGCCAGGTGCATTTGATATATTATCTGTGGCGGGATCAAACCCTTTGACGAGTATTTTTAGAGGGAACCAGAGAATATTCAAGATCGGGCCGAGAATCGGGATAGAGATTCCGTTTGATGATTTTTTCCCCTTGAAGAGAGCATTTCCTTGGGATCGTGCTTTTTTATGCCATTTATCAGAAAGAGGATGTATTATCATTTGAATGCATGCTTTTTCGTCTGGAAGGAGTTTGGCAAAAGAATTCGATAGTCCATTGAGCGGATCATCTTCTACTTTTTTATAGGTGTTGATGGGAAACCAAAATGATTTTTTGGTATAGAAAAAATATCCATTTGCGTTTTCTCCATTTTTTGTGAGAGAAAATCGGTTTTCGGGTTTCAATGGCGCGACATCTGCATCAGGATAAAACGTAGTAACCTGCTTCATTACTATATTTTCATAGTATGGTGCGCAACAAATAACGAAATTGAGTTCGCGGTTTTCAAACTGAAGTTCAAATGAAAAACGTGGCTCACGCCACAAAATTCGGTGGAACAGAACGTTGTAGAGATTTAAGTCTCGTGTTTCATGGAGCGAACGGAAGAGTTGTTCCATTTTTCCAATGGCTTCTCGGAAATCCTTTTCAGTTCGATGTTCCGTGTCGAGTTTTGAGTCATTTCGAGGGAGCGCAATTTGTAAGTGTACCAAGTGTTTCGAGCTCCATTTGAAGTGTGCAATTCGGGCAATCCAGAGAAGAAATCGAAGTCCGAGTATTCCTCCAATAAGGAGGAGAAGAAGTATTTTCCAATTCAAGAGAATCCATTGCCAGACATAGAGCCAGTCGATATTCATTCTTCTGTGGATTGAGTCCAATCTTCACTCAAGAAGAGTTCGAGTGCTGGTGGAGTTGCGTCGAGAAGACGTAAGTCATAATTTATCTTGATGCTGGGTTCGAGTTGAGTGAGGGGATTCGTTCCAATGAATTTTCGTTGGTCGAGAAGATTCGTAGCATTTCCCATGAGCGACCCAGAGACGACGAGTTGAGCATAAGAAATTTCTGGAGAAATGATATTCCCCGTATCAGCAATAAATACACCGGTCATTTTTGTAACGGTTGGGTTGATAATGATTTCGTTCGCGATAAAAGCGCCAAATCCTGCTGGTTCAAAATTACTCTCAATGGTGAGTGTTCCATTAATGACGAATGTTTTGGATGTTCCCGTCAGATCTTGAGCATTTTCTTCTGTGAGTGTCACATTTCCTTCTACAAAATATACACCAGAATTATCCGGCGTAGTTTGCCAGCTTCTTCCAAAAAATTCTTCAGTACTACTTGTTTGTCCTTCAAATTCATCCCAGAGATTTTCTGTTTCGGTAAGATCATCGGTTTCTTCGCCGGTGAGAGTTTCTCCTGTTGAAAGAGTGTCTTCAAATTCTCCCCCCGTTTGCAATCCTCCAAATGGATTTTCGGTGGTGTCATCGAGTTTTTGAACTCCGACATTTCCTCCCCCTCGTACTTCTACGAATGGACGTATAATTTTGACAGTTGCAGAAGTGCCAAGTGTGGAGGTACTGGCATGAATAATATCGAGAATCGTAAGGTCTTGGCATGCGTCTATGCTTGGATTTCCCACATAGAACGTTGATGGATTACTCCATAGGCCTTCGGCTTGTTCGATTTGATATTCAATTACGGCAAAAGCAACATTTTTTACTTGTGCGGTGTCTGCTTTGATCGTAAGCGCTGTGTTCATTTCGTAATCAAGAACGAAGGTTCTATTGTCGAAGAGATCAAAGCTTCCTCCCGAAAATTCAAAATAATTGGAAGCAGGATCATCTGGTGTTCCATTCCACACCCATTCACTGTTTCCAGCCATTGCATGATTATAAATCCATCCCGATTCTGCCGGAATAGTAAGGTCATATACTTTTATTCCCGTGATTTTAACATTTGCACCAGCTGGTTCTGTTTTGTCCAGAGAAAGGATTGCCGTGTAGTGTGCATTTTCTTCTTTTGCCACGGCAGGAGTGGTAGTAGTTTTTACAATACTTGCTTCAATCTCATTACAGGGTGTACATGGGTCCAAAAGGGGAGCGTTACATTCATTGTTTTCATCACTGAGTCCGCCATTCCACACGTAGTATCCATTATAGGGATTCCACATGCCGAGGGTTTGGTTTGAAGTTATATCGTCGGGATGACATTCCCCAATGGCAAGAAGTCCGACCGCTGCTGCCCAATCATGGGTACAAATTTTAAGTTCTTCATTGGTTGCATTCTTTTTACATTCTTTCCATGTTTCGTATGCTTCTTCTCCAAAGGAAGGATGTGGAGTATGTTTGCGACAGGTGACGCTTCCATTTAACAGGTCAGAACAAATTCCAATAGTGCTTATGGTTTGTCCGCCTCCTCCACCGCCCCCGCCTCCTCCACCTTCGGTTGAAGAACAGATGATATTTGAAAACCAGTTTCCGTCCTTTTCGATTGCTTGATTACAGATCTGGTCTGATGTTCCGATTCCCTCAATCAACACATCAAAAGAGAATTCAATCCATCCATTTGCGAGATCATTTACCGTTAGTTCCACAAGTCCACCAGTGGCGCTTCCATCGTGGGTTATTGCTCCCGTAATACTCGTATTTGCGGCAGTAATCACTTCATTTCCCAAATAGATGAGATGGCTGTCGAGTGTGTCATTAAGAAGCGTTGAAAATGCAGTTGTCTCATCAGACGTCATTCGGATGGTGTAGGTCAATGTGTCTCCATTGGCGATAGTTCCGGTAGGAGAAACAGATTTTTCAATAAACGTATTTCCACCACTTCCTCCATTATCAACTGTGAGACAGATATTTTCACTTTCGTAGAGTTGTCCTTGAATATCAGAAATATGTGCTTGATTACAGACTTCCGTTCCGTTATTTGCGGCGATTACTTCTGTGCTGAATTCGAATATCATCCATTCTCCATTTCCGAGGTTCTTTATCCCAAGAGAAAGAAGAGAAGTGGTTCCGTCGAAGGAAATAGTCCCAGTAGCTCCTGCATCAGAAGAAGAGATACTTCCGGCTGCGACAAATGAAAGTCCCGGGTCAAGAGGATCAAGAATAGTGTTTGTGAGAGAAGCACCAGAATTATTTGTTATTCGTACTTTGTACAAGACCGTGTCTCCCGTTACTACAGTTGATCCAGAAACAGGATCAGATGTTTTGGTTAACACAATAGGTTCTCCTGCCACAGAAACACAAATGTTGGCACTCTTATAAGGATTCCCTTGGAAATAAGGAATGACTGCTTGATTACAAATTTGTACATCATTGGTGGTAATTACTTCTGCAGTAAAGGTGAATGTCATAGAAGCAGTATCACCCAAGTCAAATACCTGAAAACTAATGATAGACAATACGGGGTCAAAAGTCATAGTCCCAGAGGCAAGTGGATCATTGCTAGAAATACTTCCAGCAGCAAGAAAGGAAAGACCGGGATCGAGCTGATCAAGAATCGTTTCGGTTATAGTGTTTCCTGAATTATTTATGATTTGTACAGTATAATCAATCGTGTCTCCAGTAGTGACAACTGATCCAGGAAGAGGATCGGATTCTTTTGTTAACACGATTAAGTCATTGGCATTTACAATCACTGGATGACAAATCTTGTTTGGTAGCAAAGGTTTTGGTGGTGGAGTTAAAGTGCTTGCAACAAGATTTTCCAAAGTATTAATATCAAAAATAGAACTGGTGAGTGACTTAAAGAAATTTTGAATCGGAGCGAAAAAGTTTTCTAATGTATTGAGTACGTTTGTGAAGAATCCTCCTATTCCGGGGGTTCCTGGGGCAGTAGAAACAAGTGTTACCTCATTACAGACTTCCATGTTTGGAGCACCAGGATCGAGTACTCGAGCTTGGAACGAAGCAGAAACCGTTTGGAGTGCTGCAACATTGTTAAATAAAACAGAAACAGTGTGTGTTCCTGCATCGTAGGTGAGGTTGGAGCTTGCTGAACCAATGAATTCCAAGAGTGTATCAAGCGGGTCAGTAACCAAAATGTTCAATGTGCCGGTGGTATTGTTTGTTGCGGAAATGGTGTAGGTGAGGATTTGTCCTGGATCGACGGGCGTTCCGGCGGGAACATCAGCAGTTTTTGCTAATGAAACCTCTTCACTGACAATATAGTGACAGACAGAATTAGAAGTAATGGTGAGACCGCTCGCTACTCCAACGGCTTCATTACAAATTCCAATGCCTGTTGCGGCCGTATCTTTTATTACCACATAAAATTGTGCGGTCACCGTTGTACCAGGAGATACGTTCGGAAAAGTTTTTGTGACAGTGTGAGTCGCCGGATCATAGGATACATTTGTAAATTGCGTTGGGAATTCTACATTTGGATTTAATACATCTGTTATTACGAGTGGAGAGAGAGGAGTTGTCCCTGTGTTTGTGGCAGTGATTGTATAAGCAATAGTGTCTCCAGCAACCACGGTAGATCCATGAGACGGATTCGCAGATTTTACAATTTGAAAATCAGGAAGAAGCGTTCCCCAATTAATGGGGTGACATATTTGTTCTGGAATAAGGAGAACAGGTGTTCCTCCACCTCCGATTGTGCTCGCAACGAGATTTTCGAATATTGCAGCGGTATTTCCTCCTCCACCTCCAGTTCCACCAGGAGAGGTAGAAACAAGGCTTAATTCGTTACATACTTCTACTCCAGCAGCACCCGGATCTAGAACCATTCCCTGAAAAGAGGCCGTAACAGTCGCACCGCTTGCAACATTGGCGAAAGCAACTTCGACAGTGTGTGTTCCTGCATCGTAGGTGAGGTTGGAGCTTGCTGAACCAACGAATTCCAAGAGTGTATCAAGCGGGTCAGTAACGATAATGTCGAGGACATCAGCGGTGTTGTTTGTCGCACTAATAGTGTAGGTGAGGATTTGTCCCGGATCGACGGGCGTTCCGGCTGGAACGTCAGCAGTTTTGGTGAGAGATACTTCTTCATTGACGATATAATGACATACGGAATTAGAAGTTATAGTAAGATCATTCGCTACTCCGACAGCTTCATTACAAAATCCAATGCCTGTTGCGGCCGTATCTTTCACTGTTACTGAGAAGGGAGCGGATACCTGCGAAGCCACAGGAAGAGTTGCAAAAGTAGCCGTTACAGTATGCGTGGTAGCATTATAAGAAACGTTTGGATTGGTTGATCCTTCATACTGAACGTTTTGGTTCAATATATCAGTAAGAACCAAATTATTGAGCGGAGTATTTCCGGTATTAAACGCCGTTAGAGTGTATGTAATAGTATCACCAGGAGTCACGGTAGAATTGTTCCCGGGATTTGCTGATTTTATAAGACCAAAATTAACAGTAACGGGATCTGTTACATTATGACAAATGTTTTGAGAAGCATGTGTTATGCCTGAGTTTGTTGCGGTGGCTTGATTACACACTTGAGAAGGCGTCGGCGTGTTGGCGTTTACTGATACGACGAAGTTTTTGGTAGCACTTGCTCCAACAGCCATATTTCCAAAACTCAATGTGACGGTTTGTCCTATGTGAGACACCCCCGTATCACCACTTACAAACGTGAGATTTGCGTCAAGAGTGTCTGTGGCAGTGAAGTTTGGCAATACGGTATTTCCCGTATTTGTTGCCGTAATGGTGTAGGTAATAGTACCTCCTGGGTGGAGAGGCGTTCCTGTTGCCGGAACGGCTGTTTTTTCAAGCGTAAAATCAGGAGCATTTGTGGTATCAATGTAATGTGTTGTTTGATTTGATGTTTTTGTTATACCGGCGACTGTTGCAGAAAAAGTATTTAAAATCCATGCCGGAGTCGGCATTGAGTCCACAGTGACTTCGAAATTTTTGCTTGCGGTAGCTCCAGGAGCGATATTTGTAAACTGAATCGTTACGATGCCATTCACATGAGAAACGCCCGAATCTCCCGTGACAAAAACGAGATGACTATTGAGTGTGTCTGTTCCGATAACACTTGAAAGAGTTGTGTTTCCAGTATTTGTAGTCGAAACAGTGTAGGTAATTGTGTCTCCCACTTCTACGTGAGAACCGCTCACCGGATTGGCACTTTTGGCAAGAGAGAAGTCTGTTACCGAAGCATCAGTTATCGTATGACAAATATTTTGAGAAGTCTGTGTTATGCCAGAGTTCGTTGCGGTGGCTTGATTACATATCTGAGATGGAGTGGGGGTATTTGTATTTATGGAAACGGTAAAGTTTTTGGTAACAGTTGCATTAAAAGGAATATTTCCAAAAGAAAGAGTTACGGTTTGTCCATTGGCTGTAACACCAGCGTCTCCACTTACAAAGGTAAGATTTGGATCAAGAGTGTCTGTAGCGATAAAGCTGGGTAACATATCATCGCCAGTATTTGTTGTTGTGATAGAATACGTAATACTCTCTCCTGGATGAATAGCGCTTCCTGGAGCAGGGCTTGCTCCTTTTGAAATAGTGAAACCAGGATTAAAAAGCTCTATTTGGTGACATACTTGATTTGATGTTTTCGTTATCCCATTATTTATTCCTGTAGCGCTGTTGCAAACTTGTGGTCCCGCTCCATCATTCACTTCCACGATAAATGACGCCGTTGCGGTTGCTCCTACGGAGAGAGGATTAAAAGATATCGTCACAAGCCCGTTTTGATGTGTTACATTTGAATCTCCGGAAATAAAGGTCAGGTCAGAATTAAGTGAATCAGTTACTGTTGTTGAGGAAAGAGTTGTATTTCCTGTATTCGTTAGCATTATTGAATAGGTGATACTGTCCCCATTTGCGAGAATTACGTTGGTTCCAGGATTTGCTGATTTTGTCAGTGTGAAATCAGTGATTGCGGTCTGTACTACTTGTAAATCAAAGTACGTTCGGTGCACATTTCCAAACGAAGAAGCGTGATCTCCGAGGTTAAATGTTGCCGTTGTTCCATTAACAGATAGTTCGTTGTCTGCGGGAGTAAAGTATTCGGCTACGTAATTTGGCGTTCCAGCAGATGTAGCTGAATTGTAGTGATGCCACACTCCAATAATTTCATATTGTGATCCCGATGGAAGAACGGGGAGGGTTATCGAAGGGGATGTTTTGGTTACAGGCGTTGCATCTGGACTTGTTACGATTCCTTGTGCCGTATGAGTCGTATTATTCCAACTGAGTTTTATGTCAGTGTTATTCGCCATGTAATTGTTATAATTCGGGTCACCAGGAAATTGTTCAGTCGCATTATCATGTGAATATACTTGTACTCGAACTTTGTCTCCGAGCGCAGCAGTTCCACTCAAGGAATGTTCATATGTGGGAACAGATTGATATCCGGATTGTCCAGGATTGTATCCCAGTGGATCACGAGAATTACAGCTTCCATTCAAACATTTTCGTGCGCTCGCAAAGTGAGATTCTTTTATTCGGTTATCTCCATTTACATAATTTACGACACATGTTGGTTCAAGACAGGCACATCCAAATCCCGGAACAGCAGAAGCTCCAAAAGAAAGACATTGAGCGTCTGTAAAAGTGTTTGTGAAACCATTTAAAGATTCATTTCTCCACAAAAGACAATCATCGTTTGGTCCAGGAATTTGTGTTGTTGATCCGACATCAGAATCCGATACACATTGATCAGTGTTCCAAAAATATTTACTTCGAGAATATTCTAGAGAATTGAAGACAATGTCAGATCCCGTTCCTTGGGGATGTGTACAAGAGATAAATCCCCAGCTGCACTCGGCATTCACAGTTGAAAAAGACAAGATGAATGCGAATCCCGAAATAAGAAAGCCGAGCCATCGAAATTTCATGTGTTTGAATAAAAGTTGTTCATCTCAAATTGTCCGGGATTTTGCGGGAAAAACCAAATTTTTTTATAGATTTTTGGAGAGTCCTGGCAGTCGACTAGACAGGCTGGTAAAAAATTGTA
>JAGYLK010000167.1 GCA_018401175.1 Candidatus Altimarinota bacterium | reverse complement strand
GGCCTCCCCCCCAGCCCCTCTCTTTAAAAAAGAGAGGGGGGCAAGGGCATGCAGCGTCTCTACATTTTTTGTATTATAACCGATTATCCGATACAATAACCCTTGATGATGAGATCTCGCAAAACAGCTCCGAGTGTGAAAATTCCTACATCAGTTCTTCGTCGTGAAGCACAAAAAGCAGCGAAGAAAATGATGATTGCGGAAAAAAAGAAGGAAAAAATTCGAGAGGCTCGCGAAAAAGCGAAGGAAAAAGCAAAAGATCAGATTGAAAAAAGAAAGCTGCGTAAAGAAAAAACAGGAGAACTATTTGACGATCATCTTCAGCGAGAATTATGGGCAAGTGGATGGATTATTATAGGGGTTTTGCTGATGACGCTGTTCTTTAGCGATGCCGTCATATCAAAATCAATAACGCATGGTTTTTTGTGGATCATGGGATTGGGGGCGTGGGGATTTCCTATTGTTGCCATTTTGATAGGTGTTTTATTGCTCGCAAAGAGGGAACTTGAATTTTTTCCGCTTCGTATTGCAGCACTTGTGGGAGTTTGGGTTTCGATTCTCGGACTCATGAATCTATTTGTTCCTCATGTCGATTCGCTTGCATTAGCTCATGAATATGGAGGAACTCTCGGATTTACTCTTGGATTTTTCCCTCGTGAGTTTTTGGGAACTGGGGTCACCGCGGTTTTATTAGTTGGTTTGTTGTGGCTGTGTATTACCATTGGTTTCAATATCCGATGGTCTCACTTTTTTCTTTCTCAATCAGAAAAAAGTGATGAGAAACAAAAAAATATCGTTTCTTCGGAAAAAGAAACGTCAAAAACAGAAGAAAAGAGGGAGTTTTCCCGAGCTCGTTTTGCAAATGATTTAGAGATTGTTGATACCACGCGATCACATGATCTCAAAAAACAAAAAAATGAAATACAATTAGAACAAAGAGATGAATTAACCGAGGCAAAAAACAGAATGATTGAAGGACAATGGGAACCTCCTTCGATAGAATTACTCAAGAAGCAAGTTTCGACCATTACCGTAAATGAGAAAAAATTGCGTGATGATGCGGA
>JAGYLK010000166.1 GCA_018401175.1 Candidatus Altimarinota bacterium | reverse complement strand
GCCGTACTCAACGCTATCGAAGAACAATCTCCCGACATTGCGCAAGGAGTTGATGCCGGGGGCGCCGGCGACCAAGGATTGATGTTTGGATATGCTTGCAATGACACGCCAGAACTGATGCCACTTCCTATTTCTCTTGCTCATAAATTAACCGCAAAACTTACCGAAGTGAGAAAAAATGGAGTACTTCCGTGGCTTCGTCCTGATGGAAAATCTCAAATTACAATGGAATACAACGACGGTGTACCAACACGAATTGAAGCCGTTGTATTATCCGCACAACACGATCCGAATATTGAACTACAAGAATTACGAAAAGAAATTTTTGAAACAGTTATCAAACCTATCTGCAAAGATTGGATCGACAAAGAAACAAAACTTCATATCAATCCAACGGGACGATTTGTCATTGGCGGACCGCAGGGAGACTGCGGAATGACCGGAAGAAAAATAATTGTCGACACATACGGTGGATATGGACGACATGGAGGCGGAGCTTTCTCTGGAAAAGATCCGAGTAAAACAGACCGAAGTGGAGCATACGCTGCACGATGGGTAGCCAAAAGTTTGGTCGCCGCCGGATTAGCGACAAAATGTGAAGTCCAACTCGCCTACGCCATTGGAGTTGCAGAACCAGTTTCTATTCATGTTGATACCTTTGGCACGAGTAAACAAAGTTCTGAAGAACTCGAACAGATTGTACGAGAAAACTTCGATCTCACCCCGACAGGAATCATTACTGAGTTGAAACTCAAACGCCCAATTTATCGTCAAACCGCTGTCGGCGGACATTTCGGACGAACCGATGTTCGTCTTCCTTGGGAAGAAGTTCGGTCTCTGAAAAGTTGACCTCACGGAGAAACAAATTACAATTCGGCAGATGAATTTTGTACAACGACCAATAAAAAAACGGAAAAAAACTTTCCCGTCCGTTCTCAAGTGGATTCTTATTGGACTCGTACTCGTTGCAACCTTTTGGGGTGGAGTTACCGCGGTTCGTTCCGGCGTATTAGGAGAAAAAGTACGTCGCGTTGTAAGTCTCAATCCATTGAAAACAGACACAAACGGACACACAAACTTATTGTTGTTGGGCGTTGCTGGAAAAATGGAACAGGGAGGACATCTCTCTGATTCTATTATGATTGTGTCGATTAATCCGACACGGCCGAGTATTTCCGTTCTTAGTTTGCCGCGAGATCTCTATGTGTCATCAAAGGTGGGCGATCGAAAAATAAATGAAGTATATGCTGCAGCACAGTACAAACACGGAGAAGCTAAGGGTTTAGAAATCATAAAAGATTCTATTTCCAAATTCACGGGAATTGAGATTCACTACGCAGCCGTCGTAGACTTCGCTTTATTCGAAGACGGAATCGATCTGCTTGGTGGAATTGATATTTTTGTTCCCCAAGATATTCGTGATGAAAAATATCCCGATACGAATTTTGGATATCAAACATTTGTGGTGCGACGCGGATTGCAGCACCTTAATGGCGATATGGCTCTCAAATATGCACGAAGTCGAAAAACCACCTCTGACTACGATCGCGCTCGAAGACAACAAGATATCGCCCTCGCTATTCGGCAAACGATTGAATCGAATGGATTGGTAGAAAACACGCAAAAATTAAGAGAGTTTTATGATTTATTCCGCAGAAAGGTAAATACGGATATTGACCTCACGACTCTCTTTGCGTTGACAAAAATCGGAATGGGGATTGATTATGGAGACATTGTTTCTGCTGTTCTCAATGATGATCCGACACAACTAGGAGGTCTTTTGTATGCGCCGGCTCGTGAATTTTATAATGGACAATTTGTCCTCTTACCACACTCAATGGCAGACACGCGGGCATTCCTCGACTTGGTATTGATTCATCCTGAAATATTACTTGAAAATGCACAAATTGCGGTGCTCAACGGAACTGCCGAAGAAGGTCTGGCAACAAAAACAGCCGCACGACTTCGCCGTCTTGGATTTCATGTTATTGAAGTGGGAAATCATGAAACGACAACCGGAAATGATGTTGCGGTAACATTCCTTGAAGAATCGCCTATGTCCAGTACTCCTGGGACAAAGGCTTTTCTGGAAAAATTCTTTGATGTTGATATTACAAAAACTGCTGAGGATATTTCCAGCGATAGCTTAATCGACCTCCGTTTGGTGCTTGGCAACTAATTTTATTGCTAAATATCGGAAGCAATGGCACAATTTTCGTGATGAAAAAATTATGCGGAATTTTTTTAGGAATAACACTTCTCTTCTCAGGGGCTTTTGCGGCAAATGATGCATGTGAAAAAGGTGTATTCAATGCTGATTGTCTTTTTCCTACCTGGCAAAGTGATGAAAATCCGGATCAAGCAAGCGATGCCATTGTGCAAGGAGTAATAGGAGCAAATCATGATGGCGGATTCGCTATGACATATATTCCACGCATTATTGATATTCTTTTGAAATTCATCGCGCCAATTGTTGTCATAATGTTAATCTGGTCCGGTGTGCGATTTATTATTGCGGGAAGTAATGATGACGAGCTGAGTAAAGCAAAGAGTTTTTTTACATACGCCGTGATTGGAGTGGCATTTATCATATTGAGTTATTCTATACTCAAACTCGTGTACTTCTTGATTGCTCGCGGATGAAACGACTTGGATTACTCACTTGTGTACTCATGGGGTTATTTCTCGGATATACTTCAGGAGTTCATGCTCAAGAAAATACAAATCCTTCAGATATTTGTAGTATTAGTGCTCCCGATTCTTGTTTTTCTGTTGTCAATATTGCAGGAGGCACAGGCGAACAATTCAAAAGAACGGGGGTGATACCAACACACTGTCCAACATTGGGAATCCGTGGACTTGGGAACGAAGTCTCTCCCCCTTTCTCTGCACTTTTTGATACACTCGATATTACGAATATAAATTCCATTGATAAGGTCATTGAACTTCAATTACTCCTTGCCTCCAATACAACCTGTGGAGGACGAATGTGCGCTCCCATGGGAGAATCAATCACTGATCCTCATCCTGATAATACTCTCTCTGTGACTTGTTCTTTGGATCATTTTTCCGATGGAAAATATGGAGTATGTACTCAAGAAGCCGTTCGTCGCTATCTCGAGTGGTACAAGGTAAATAATTGTAATAGTGCACCAACACTTACTCTTACCGCACCCAAAACAGCAACTCAAGGAGAAACAATAAACGCACGACTCAGTTCTTCTGGAGGTATGGTATACGAATGGGAGGATGAAACGGCTTTTATTTCGAAATCTGTAGCTCCTCAATTAGAGACCCTTGCTCTCTCGTCGACAAATACAAATGTTCACACGACTCTTCCTTCTTCAGTAACTCTCGACACCGATATACCCCTCACCTTTTCCAGCACAGGAACAACCAATCTCTCTGCAACGGGAACCGTTGTCGAGAAACCAAGTCTGAAAGTAACATCAAATGAAGCGACCATAACGATTAACGCTTCTCCTTCTTCCGGTCCCAAACCGTCCAATGATCTCGGATGTAATCAACTCCTGCCCAAATATTTGGTCGGTGCGAGCTGTGATACCGAACTCAAAGGAGACGCGAGCGATATAACGTATTGGCTGCAAAAATTCTCGGGACAAATAACGACATTCATTGCTGCTATCGCCGTACTCCTCATCGCATGGAATGCTTTTGGATTGGTTATGGCTGCCGGAGATAGTGATCAGCTTGCGAACGGAAAAAAGGCGCTTATGTGGGTAGGAATAGGACTGCTGTTAACGGTGTTTGCCTATGTCATTGTCAAAACTGCTCTCTCTCTCACCTTCTTGCAATAAAAAACTGAGGCTCCTGCCTCAGAATTTTTGTAGTTTCAATATTTGAAGTTTGTAATTTGAAAAATTGAAGATTGATTACAGCCCCATCTGCTTTTTCAACGCCTCAGCTGCAGCAGCATCTTCATCTGCCTCGCCTGATTCTTCTTCTCTAATTTTTTCAATTTCTAATTCTTTTTCTCGTTGCTGTTTCAGCTTTTTTACATCATCCCCAAATTCCTTCTCCAACTCTGCAAATTTTACTTTTTCTTCTTCAAAAATATTAATCAGTTCATTAATCTGTTCAATAGAAAGACGAGGAATGGCATCAATCACTCGTTTCTTTTCCTCAAGCGTAAGAGAAATCGAACCCTCCAATAAGATCAAAAATTGAGCCTCATCAAACGTTGTGTTTGGATGAGGAGGAATAACAAATATATTTCCCGATCCCTTCACAACAGGTGTTTGCCCGTCATCTTGATTCCCTGCCGGAGTTGTGTTTTCGTCCGTCATGATGTTTGAAAATTCAAAGAAAGACTACTTTTTCTCCGCTGGTTTTGCAACTTTTTTCGCAACTGGCTTCTTGGCTGCTGGTGATTTTTTCACCGCTGTCTTGTTTTTAGGTGCCGTAGCTTTTGCTGCTGGTTTCTTCTCTGCTTTTGGAGCAACTTCTTTCTTCTCCGCTCCTTTCTCCGTTGAGGCTTTTGCGGGAGCAGAACCAATAGAAAGAATTTCAATTACCGTATAGTCCTGTCGATGTCCGTGCAAACGTCGGTATCGTTTTCGAGGTTTCATCTTAAACACACGAACTTTTGCACCACGCGAATGTTCCAAAACTTTTGCCTCAACCTGAATTCCTTCAAGAAATGGCGTTCCGATTTGAAAATTCTTTCCATCCTCTTCACTTACAAGAAGTGTTTCAAATGATATTTTTTTTCCTGCTTCAACAGAAAGTTTGTCGACCTCAAGTTTGTCGCCGACTTTCACAATGGCCTGATGGCCGCCAATTTTTGCAACTGCAATCATTCTCCTAATAGATTAAATTTCGTCCTGTTAGGTCAGCAAGAGCTGTGAAACCCACGGACAGAGCGCTGGGATTCTGCGGATTTTTAATTTTTTGTCAACTATAAAAGAGTCTAAAAGACGAAAAGCGTAAAAGTCTAACAGTTCAGGGAACTATTTCTTCAAAACTCTAATTGCTTTTTCACTTTTGGGCTCTTTGACTTTTTGACTTCCCAGAAGTACGCTATACTGCTCCTGATGATAGGATTTCTCTCTGGCACCGTTGCAACTGTTTCTCCTCGCAAAATTCTCGTTCTCACTCCTGGAGGTGTTGGATATGACGTCATCCCGGCTGGATCGCTTCTGGCAGAAGTACGAGAAGGGGAAACGTTTTCGGCAACAATCTTCACCATCGTGCGAGAACAAGAAATCACGCTCTATGGATTTGGGTCAGATATGGAAAAATCTTTATTTGAAAAACTTATCGGTGTTTCTGGCATTGGTCCAAAAACCGCACTGGCAATGGTCTCTACTCCCGCAGATCAATTTCAAAAAGCGGTGGCCGAAGGCGATGTTCCTTTTTTAACAAGAATTCCTGGGTTAGGCAAAAAGACCGCTGAGCGGCTTATTGTAGAATTACGAGGAAAACTCAATCTGGAGACTGCTGGCGCTACACAAATCCCGCAATCGACGGCTATGATCGAGGCAACAGATGCGTTAAAAAATCTTGGATATGATCCACGAATGATTCATGAAATTCTTCAACAAGCGCCTGAACAAGCAAGTACTGAAACTCTCGTGAAGTTTTTTCTCTCGAGTAACGCGTAGTCAAACTACAAACTTCAAATTTCAATCTCCAAATGAAATGGTTCATTACACTTCCAGAACTACTAGATAAAGGTATGGCAAGAGGAGTCATTCTCTTGATAAAACTGTACCAAAAAACATTTTCTCCGGATCATTCTCCTACCGGAAAATTAAATCCTACTTCTGGATGTCGATTTTTCCCTACCTGTTCGGAATACGCACGCATTACATTAGAAAAGAGAGGGTTTATTCTTTCTCTCTGGAAAATTTTTTGGCGAATTGTGCGATGCACTCCCTGGTCAAGAGGGGGAATCGATCTTCCTCCTGGAGTCGGAGTTGACGACCCCGTATTACAAAGTACACTGCCTCCGAAGTTTTTGAATATTTCGCATCATCATCTGCACAAATGATTTTCCTTTCTCTCCTCGTTTTCTTATTGGTTTTTTCTGCGTTAATCTTGGTTCACGAAGCGGGACATTTCTTTGTCGCCCGATGGTCCGGCGTTCGGGTCTTGGAATTTGGACTCGGGTTTGGAAAAAAATTCTGGAAGAAGAAAAAAAATGGTGTGGAATATTCCGCGGGAATTGTTCCTTTTGGCGGATATGTACGAATGTTGGGAGAGGAAGAAGAATCTGCTGCTCCTGATTCATTTGAAAAAGCAAAACTCTGGCGACGTATGGCTATTACTCTTGCCGGAATTTTTATGAATTTCGTCTTTGCTATAATCATCCTTTCTGGATTATTTACAGCCGGAACAACGCCGATTCTTATTTCTGATGCCGATGTCGACCGCGCTATCGAACAAGGACTTGTTGTCCTTGGGGAACCAGATGCGGAAGGAAATCAAAAAATATTAGAAATCAAAGAGGTACGCGTTTCCTTTCCTCAATCATTAATTTTTGCAACGACAGAAACATGGCGCATTTCCAAAGCGGTAGTAGAAAAAGCTGCTGAAATTCCCGTTGATTTACTTTCTCAAGGAAAGCTTCCTGATGGACTTGCTGGACCTGTTGGAATAGCCGAAGCGACACACCGTATTCTTCCTGCAGGAATAGCGGCTATTTTAAAACTTACAGCGCTTCTTTCCATCTCTCTTGCGGTTATGAACTTACTTCCGATTCCGGCGCTCGATGGAGGACGTTTTTTATTCCAAATAGTTGAATGTATTGTGCGAAGAAAAGTTCCTGCAAAATTTGAAATGTGGGTACATTCTATCGGCTTTGGATTATTGATGCTCTTGATTGTTGCGGTTACGTGGCAAGATCTGGTACGAATTTTCACTTCATAAAAATAGAAATCAGTCGTTCATCATTAGATGAGAACTGAGCATTTAGCGCTGGAAGTTCATACTCGTTCCCTTTAAATACGAGACTCTTCAAGCGAACTTTTTGACTTTTTGACTTTTGAACTTTTATACTTCTTCCATAAAACTTGACAGCGCCGCATGAACTCGTACAATCCCGCCGCCTCGCAGCGTGTGAGGATTGAAAATTTGAATCAAATGTCTGAAAAATTCACCTTATCGGCCACAAAACGTACAGTAGGAAAAACCGCTCGTCGCGAAGTTCGTGATGCCGGAAATGTTCTTGCCGTGATGTACGGTCACGGGGTTGATCCTATGGCTCTTTCTGTTGATGCCTCTGCTGCCCTTCGTGTATACAGAAAGGCGGGAATGTCAGCGCTTATCGATCTCGAGGTAGAAGGAAAAAAACACTCCGTTATTATCAAAGCAGTCTCTATTCATCCCGTTCGTCACGAATTGGCGCATCTGGATTTCTTGGCAGTAAATATAAAAGAGGCAACCATCGTAGCTGTTCCAATTGAATTTATCGGAGAATCTCCTGCTGTAAAACTCGGAGGAACATTTCTTGCCAAATATCATACAATTGAAGTGCGATGTCTCCCAACAGATATTCCAAAATCATTTTTATTGGATATCTCTTCTTTGGTAAATATGAATGATCACCTCTGTGTTGCCGACTTGAATATTGATGAAAAGAAATTTGAAATTATGGGAATTGCTCCTGAGATTATTATTTGTTCTGTAGCAGGACACACAGAAGAAAAAGAGGAAGAAGAAGCTCCTGAATCAGCTGAGGTGGAAGTCACCGGACAGAAACCAGAAGAAGAGGATGAAGAGGGAAAATCGGAGTAAGACGATATTACAAAACGAAAAAGAAAGACCTCACTCCGGTGAGGTTTTTGTTTTTTCAACTCTCATTATACTTCATTCCAAACGCTTAACTATTCAGTAATTTATGCTATTCTTTTTTCGATGCATTTAATGGAATTATTTTTGACAGGAATTGTTGCAGGACTTTTCTGCACACTTTTGGCAATAAAACTATTCCCCAAAATAGGATTGCTCGACTTTCCAGAACGATATGGATTACAACGAGATAAAATCCCCTATCCCGGAGGAATTGTACTCGCGATCTTAGCAATTCTCGTTTGTATATATTTCCAATGGTATGGATTCGCTGGCATTATTGGAGTAACGGGAATCATTTCCTTTCTTGATGATCGTCTCCAGCTTCCTGCTACCACTCGCCTCGCCACGCAATTACTCATAGCTGGTGCTATTACCATTGTTTTTGGAATCCAGATTCAACAGATTGGAAACCCGTTTGGAGAAGGAATGTTTTTGCTCCCTGAGCTTCTCGGAATAGGGGGAACCATCCTATGGCTTATTTTGGTTCAAAATGCACTGAACTGGTTTGATGGACTTAAGGGATTGTGTGTCGGCGTTTCGGGAATAGGATTTCTCACGCTCGGACTCTTTGGTCTCATTCGTCCCGAAGTCGCCTGGGAAACAAATTTACCAACTTTTTTAACGATAACGTTTTCTCTTGCTGGAATATGTATTGGTGCATGGTTTTTATTTTTCAGAGGAAAAATACTCCTCGGCGATACTGGGTCACAAGTATTGGGGCTGCTTCTGGGAGTCCTCTCTATTGTAGCGGGAACCAAAATTGCCACCACCGTATTACTTCTGGGAATCCCGCTTCTCGATGCAATAGTTGTTATTTTACGTCGAATTTTTTTAGATAAACAATCCCCGCTCAAAGGAGATCAACGCCACTTACATCATGCCCTCACGAAGAAAATCGGAGAACAAAAGGCTGTTATCGTTCTCTTGCTCTGTTCGGCTCTTCTCGGCATAGGATCGCTTTTTCTCCCCGGATGGGGAAAATTAACAGGAGCCATTATTGTCGGTGGCGCACTTCTATCCGTTCATTTTTGGAGAAGGACAGAAGGATAAAATTTTATGTGAAGTGTGTTTGACCAAAAAGGAAAGTCTGAAGTTTGGCGTTTGAAGTTCTTCTAATCTCTCCCCAAAAAGACATCCACCGCTTCTTTCCACGGACGCATTTGTCGCAGCATTTTTGTATTTGCCAACACGGAGTTTTTTGGACGACGCGCGGGACGGTCAATAGAATCAGAAGAAATACGATGTACCGTCGTTTTTGATCCTGTTTTTTGTAATACATACTCCGCCAAATCTGCCCAACTGCAGGGATCTCCTGTGTTTTGCAAGTGGAAATGTCCCTTTTCTGGTGTTTTGTTGATAAATTCCTCGATTACAAATTTGGCCAAATCGCGCGCTGACGTGGGCCGCCCGATTTCATCCGAAACCACTCGCAGAGAAGGTTCTGTTTTTGATTTTTCGAGAATAGTAGAAATAAAGTTTTTTCCTGAAGTCCCAAATAACCAAGAAGTGCGAATATTCCACCACGAAAATGGGTATGCTTCTAAGAGTAATTCGGCTTGTTTTTTTGTTTCTCCGTAATAATTCAATGGCGCACGAATAGAATCTTCGCGGATAGAAGTCCCCACTGGTGCGTCAAATATATAATCCGTGGAAAAATTAATAATCGGCTGTCTATGAGACAAAATCGTATCGAGCACCTGAACATTGAGTTGTTTGCAACGCCCTCTTTCTGTTTCTGCCAAATCAACATTGGTATATCCCACACAGTTAATAATGCGATCAAAAAACTGTCCTGCCAAAAAAGCATTTACTTGTGCTGCATTCAAAAGATCTAACTCTCGATGCGAAGGAGCAAACAATTCGATATTTTCTCGAAGAGAAAGGAGATCGAAAAAATCCGACCCCAGCAATCCAGTTTTCCCCAGCAATAAAATGCGCATTACTCGGGTTGTAGCAAAAAAAGAGAGAGACTGCAAGAGCAGTCTCTCATCAAATCATCATTTTTTAGAAGAACACTTCTTTTCTAATGGGCACGCCACATTCCACGCTGCAGGAAGATATAACGTAGCAGAAACGACTAATAAGTAGACAAACATTGGCATCATAGCAGATCCATCACCTTTGAGTTTGTGTCCGAAAAGAAAAAGAATCAAAAGTAGTCCTGTAAGCCAAAGAGTAAATTCTCGTCTCAGTCCCACAAAAAGGAATATTCCAAGAACGAGTTCTAAAAAGGGAACAACCCAAAAGAATCCAGCTACTAATCCGAGCGGAAGAAATGTGTCTTCAAATCCGGGAGTCATTTGATATACAAACGCAGACACACCTCCCATTATTTTTCCGAATCCTGACAAAAAGAAAAACACCGCCAACGCCCAACGCAAAAGCCATTCTGCTTTTTGTGGACCAGTAAACCGAGAGAGCAAACACTGCATGTAAAGAAAGTTAAGAGATAACAGTTTTATATAGTGAATAGTTTTAAAAAACTGTATATGTTCAGAATAAAGGGAGATTTCCTTTGGAGCAAACTTTTTGACTTGTAGACTTTTTAGCTTTTTGACTTATCTTAAAAACCCGCCAACGAATTGACGAGTTTGCTCTGTATGGAATAAGCCGCGTTCTGTCGAGTGTTGTCATTTCTCTTATCCTGAACATTTCTATTCAGTGTCATCAGCAGGACCGAGGTCGAAATTCGAACGTGGGAACATCACCACTCATCTCGTTCGGGCCACCTGCCTCTCCACCAAAAGGGTTTACCACTCAATATGCTTTGCAACATATTGCCCTGCGAGCATCACCTCACAGACGTTTCACCGGAGCCCCGGGTTGCGGGGACGTATTGTTTCTGCGACACTTTCCCTCCCCCATTTTTGCAAATGAGGTGATCGGCCGTGAGCCGTTTTTGTTGTGTTCGTGTGGCGCGGACTTTCCTCCCCTTAAAAAAATTAAGGAGCGACAACATACCAAAGAGCGTGGGGAATGTAGCTTTTTTTCTACATTTTGCAAGAGTCTTCTTTGTTCCCCCTTTTGACTCTGTAAATTTAAAAGAATATCATTGCAATAATTTTAATCCTAAAAAAAATGAACTATAAAGATGCACTCCGACCTTGGTTACAACTTAGTACATGGCAAGGAACAAAGGACATGGAAACTCTACTATTTAACCAAGCCCTTCA
>JAGYLK010000165.1 GCA_018401175.1 Candidatus Altimarinota bacterium | reverse complement strand
ACATGCAAGTGAAGGAGGTCGCTATTCTGATTGTGCGATTCTGTATCGTATGAATGCACAATCTCGTTCTCTTGAAGAAGCGTTGATGCGTCGGCAAGTTCCGTATCAGATTGTTGGAGGAACGCGTTTCTTTGACCGAAAAGAAATTAAAGATATCGTCGCGTATTTGCGTTTGATTTTTAATCCACGAGATGATGTGGCATTTTCTCGTATTATCAATGTTCCAACGCGGAAACTAGGAGTGACGACGGTGGAAGTAATCAAGGATTTTGTGCAGAATTACTCGATGTCGATGTTTGAAATATTACAAGATATTGATGATGTGGATTTGCCGGAGGCAAAGAAAACCGTGTTGAAGGATTTTCGTGATTTAATTCTGGGTCTTCAAGAGGAAGCCAAGACACAACCGATTTCTATTCTGCTCGATCATGTGATTGAAAAAACGCAGTATTTGAAGTTTCTCGATGATGGAACGTCAGAGGGAGAAGCACGTCAGCAAAACGTGCAGGAGTTGTTTTCTGTGGCGGGACGCTATGATTCAGCGGATGAGTCGCTCGCAGCGTTTCTGGAGGGCGTAGCATTGATTTCAGACCTGGATCAAATGTCTGATGGCGATGCGGTTACGTTAATGACCGTTCATGCGTCGAAGGGTTTGGAATTTCCTTTGGTATTTCTGGCTGGCTGGGAAGAGGGAATGTTCCCTGGGCAGGGAGCATTTATGGATAGCGGCGCACTCGAAGAAGAGCGACGGTTGGGATATGTGGCGATTACGCGGGCCATGGATCGATGTACGATTACACACGCGCAGCAGCGAATGTTGTTTGGGCGGACACAATATGGAGGAGCGAGTCAGTTTTTGTCTGAATTACATGAGGATTCGGTGGAGAGGACAACCGATGGAACAACGCCTTCCTCACGATTTTCTCGAAAAGTTTCGTCTTCTGAAAACTCTTATTCTGCGCCGAAGGCAAAGAAAGAAACGTTAGAACCGTTTTCCGATGAATATCCAGTGTTTCTCAATAAAAAGCAGCCGAGTTCTCGTTCGGAGGCAATTTTTGGTATAGAAGAAAACACAGGTGATTGGTCTGTGGGTGGGCGATTGCGGCATATGGAATTTGGAGAGGGGACGATTATTCAAGTTGCGGGTGATGTGTTGACGGTGGCGTTTGCGGGGATTGGGATGAAGAAGATTGTGGCGTCGATTGCGCCGATTTTTCCGGTGGAGTAATATTCTTTATATCATAAAAATGACAGAGACTAAATTTGAAATTTTAAGTGCAGAAATTCTTGATATAAAAACAGGAAAAAGTTATCCGATGGAGAAACACGAGGATAGTACTCACTTATTCTTCAAGTTTGAAGAAACATTTGAGGACAAAGATGGTACAAAATATAAAATACAACTTCGACTGGATCCAGAAGGAGATGACAGAGGACTGTTTCAGGTAGATGTAGATTGTATTAATTTGAGAACTAAAACACATAAAAAAAATAAACAATCATGGCATCACCCTAAAAAAGCACGAAGAGGAGCAGATAGTTATGAAATAATAATTCCGAATATTTGTTCTCTAAAAATAAAAATCTTCAAAAAACACATGCATACAACTTTCACTGAAGAAATTAAACTTTCGGAGAATATGGCCACCAACATTAAACAGAGACTTAATGGGTTGATGAGGTTTTT
>JAGYLK010000164.1 GCA_018401175.1 Candidatus Altimarinota bacterium | reverse complement strand
TGATAGGCTTCTCGAATTGCCCAGGCGAGTTTGTGGTCTTCAATATGGCGTCCATTGACCCAGAGAAGTTGTGATTTTTTGCTTGTTCCACAACGTCCTGGTTGAAGCGTCCATCCGTATATTTTTACGGCGGGAAAAGTTCCTTCTACTTCAATCAAAGCGCGGGGATCTTCGTCCATAATGGCTGCAACACGATTGAATTGTTCGTCGACGGGGAAGTCGAGGACGAAAGTTTCATCTCGAAAGAGTTTGAATCGAATATGTGGATGAGTGAGTGCAAATGATTCAAATTCGCGTCGGATAGCAGACATTTCGGTGCTGGTATTTTTCAAGTGAGCCAATCGAGCAGGAACAGGAGCAAATAAATTTTTCACGCGAAAAATAGTTCCGGTGTTTGCTGGTGCCGATTCTACATTTATGAGTTTTCCAGCATTCACTTGTACGCGTGTTCCGGATTCGTCTTCTCTTTGTTTCGTAATAATTTCACAATCAGAAATAGCAGAAATTGCCGCTAATGCTTCTCCTCGAAATCCAAAGGATCGGATAGAGAAGACATCGTCAATGGTTGAAATTTTACTCGTAGCATGACGGAGCACACATTTTTGAGCATCATCGGGAGACATTCCGGTTCCGTTATCGCGCACTTCGATTAACCGTTTTCCCCCATCTTCGATAAAAACATCAATCTGTGTTGCACCTGCATCAATCGCATTTTCCATCAGTTCTTTGACGACACTTGCCGGGCGTTCAACGACTTCTCCTGCAGCAATTTGATCAGCCACTTCTTGCGGCAAAATATGAATTTTCATCACATGAAGTATAGATGAAAAAATGGCTTTGTCATTTTGAATTTCCTGTGCTTGGTGTGTCATTCCGAACTTGGTTCGGAATCTAAAAAATAAGATTGCGGATCAAGCCCGCAATGACAAGAAATTCCAGAATGACAAAAGAGAGTTTTGATATACAATTCTTTTGTATGAAAACACTTTTCGTTGTCGCTACACCAATTGGAAATCTCGCGGATATTACATTTCGTGCGATTGAAATTTTGAAAAATGCAGATTTAGTTCTTGCAGAAGATACGCGACATACGAAGATTCTTTTCAATCATTATGGAATTAATACGCCGCTGCAATCATGTCATGCGCAGACTTCACCAGAAAAAATTGATTCCCTTTTTGCAGGATTCAAAGAAGGATCGACCATTGCAGTTGTTTCAGATGCGGGTACACCGGGTATTTCTGATCCGGGATTTCGTGCCGTTCGTGCAGCGGTAAAATATGGATTTACAGTTTCTCCTATTCCTGGAGCAAGTGCATTTGTTTCGCTTGTTTCAGTGTCGGGAATTCCTGCTGATACATTTACATTCCATGGATTTTTACCCCACAAAAAAGGACGTCAGACATTACTTAGGGAATTTGCAGAGACAGAACGAGCTCAAATTTTTTATGAATCAGTTCATCGATTTCCAAGATTATTGGAAGAGTTAGCAGAATTTTGTGGAGGGGAGCGAGTGCTTGTTGTTGGTCGTGAATTGACAAAAATGTATGAAGAAATTTTTCGTGGCACTGTAGATCAGGCAAAAGAACACTTTACAACAGAGAACATTCGTGGAGAGTTTGCGATTTTGCTTGCTGGAAAGAAATTTTTGAGTACAGTGCGCGCCGATGGAAAAGAGTCTCGATGATTTACGGAAGAAAATTAATTCAGTAGATTTAAAACTATTGGAGTTTTTGGAATTAAGAATGAGAATTATAGAACAAGTTGGAGAATTAAAAGGGGTAACCGGAAACCCTGTTCGTGATTTACAACGAGAGACAGAATTAGTGAATAGTCTTATGCAAAAATGTAGTGATCCATTTTTGATGGAACAAATTTCTGAAATTTGGAGTATTATTATGAAGATGAGTCGTGAAAAACAAGAATCTCTTCTTTTGAAACAATGAAAAAAATTGCAATTATCGGTGCGGGAAATGTAGGAGCGCACGTAGCAAGTGCAATTGTTGCGCGGAATTTACCAGCAGAAATTTTACTTGTCGACAAAAATGCTGATTTTGAAACGGGGCAAGTTTTGGATTTACGAGATAGTATGTTGTTTTCACCACGCACACGTGTGCGTGGGGCAACGTTTGATGATACTCCAGTGAACGAAGCGGATGTATTTGTTCTTACTGCTGGTGCCGCACGTCAAGAGGAGGATTCTCGTTTGGACTTACTGGAACGTAATATGCGTATTTTGGATTCAGTACGTACTTCATTGGGAAATATCAAAAGAGAAGCAGTCATTATTGTGGTTACAAATCCGGTAGATATTGCGACGCAGTATGTAGCTGATACGTTTGGCTTGCCTCATGGGCAAGTGTTTGGAACCGGAACGGTTTTGGATACGGCACGATTACGATGGCGGTTGGCAGAGAGATTGGGACGAAACGTGGCGAATGCGCACGGTCATGTTTTGGGGGAGCATGGAGATTCCTCGGTTATTCCCTGGTCGTGGGTCAGTTCGAGAGAGAAATTTTCTTGTGAAGAAAAGAAACAACTTCATGAAGATGTGAAAAAAAGTGGAGCAAAAATTATTGCAGGAAAAGGATCAACCTATTTTGGTATTGGATCGGTTGTGGCGGAGTTGATCGATGCCGTTATTTCTGATTCACGACGATTGTATCCAGTTTCCGTTCCTCTTCATGGAGAATATGGAATTAGTGGAATATCGGTTGGAGTGCCATGTCCAGTGGGAGAGTGTGGAGTAGAAAAAGTTGTAGAAATGGCGCTTGAGCCTGAGGAATTGAGTTCTCTCCAAAATTCAGCAAAAATATTATACGAACTTTATAGACAAATTTTCTAAAATTATTTTTCTTGTGATTCTAAGACTTATTTTCGGTACTCAAGCATTTGCTCGAGTGCTTTTTGAATCATGGGATCTTCATTTCCCACTTTTTCCAAGATAGCTGCTGTGTCACCAGAATTTTGTCGTTGTCGCTCTTTGAGAATTTGTTTCAGTTTCTCTTGTGCATATTTTTCGGTTACTGCTCCATTTTCGAGCTGGGTTTGTAATTTTTCAATTTCGAGGGAAACATATTGATTTTCAGCAATATTCTGTGCTTCTTCGGCAGGTGTTTTCTCAGGAGTGCTGCATCCGGCAAGGATGATCATGAGAACGGAGAGGATTAATGCTTTTTTCATCGAAGGCACGTTACCCATGAACGACTATCTTGTCCACGTATTTTTCGGCAATTTTTTTGAATGTATTTTGTTTTTCGGAAGTACATGCATGAAATTTTCCAAATGATGGACAGAGTGTTTTTTCTGGCCGGAAATTTTGAAGCGTAAATTTTTTTACATGACCAATGTCTTTGAAAATTCTTTCAATCACGTCTACATCATGAAATTCATCAATTACGGTTGTACGGAATTCATATTCGATAGCTGATTTTTTGATGAGTTCTACACTTTGTTTCAAAATTTTTCCATCCGTTTTTACTCCTGAAAGTTTTTTATATTCATCGAGCGGCATTTTTATATCCATAGCGATATAGTCGACAAGTTTCTCTTTCAACAGTTTCTCGATCATTTTGGGATTTGTCCCATTGGTATCCAGTTTTGTTAGGAATCCTCGGTCTTTTATTTTTTGTAAAAAATCAGGTAAGTCTGGCCAAATGGTTGGTTCCCCTCCACTTACGACGATTCCATCAAGCAGGTCTTTTCGTGTGTCGAGAAAATGAAAGAATTTTTCTTCGGGGATGAAATGTCCTTTGAGTTTTTCGATTTGTTCGGGGAGGACGAATTGTACATTGTGGCAGTATCCGCAGCGGAAATTGCATCCGGCGGTAAACACGATGGCTGCGACTTTCCCGGGAAAATCTAAAAGCGTCAGAGTGTTGATTCCTCCAATTTTCATTTATAAATTTTTCAAAAATTCTTCGACTTCGTAATCTTCATTTCCACGGAAGAGTTCTTTTCCGTCTTGTTCAATAATGAATGTTGGTGCGGCGGTGACGCCGTATTTT
>JAGYLK010000163.1 GCA_018401175.1 Candidatus Altimarinota bacterium | reverse complement strand
AGGATTTTTTATGGGAAGGAAGGAAGTTTTTTTCCAAAACTAGCAATTTTTCATTTCAACAGTACACTTCTCTCTGAATGATGATCGCCACCAACAGCAAAGTCCTCTGGAATACGCTCTCTCAATTCGGAGGGAAAATCCTCGCAATTCTCGCGAGTTTCGTCGTTATAAAAATCGTAACGCAGTTTGGAACTGAATTTTATGGAGAATATGTAACTACCTACGAATTCCTCGCCTTTTTTGGAATAATTGCTGATGCCGGACTCTTCGCTATTGCCGTGCGAGAAATGTCTCGGGATATCAAAAAAACAGAATTTATTCTCGGGAATATTCTCTCCATGCGCCTTTTGCTCGTACTGGGAGTAATGATTCTGGCGGGAATATGCGCGCAATTCGTGCCATCGTATTCCCCTCTTGTAAAAGTTGGAATCTGGATTACGGCTCTTTCTATGGGGCTCACAATTATTGCAGGGACACTTTCTAGTGTTTTGCAGTCGAGAATGAAAATTCAGTATTTTTCTGGATCGTTGGTTCTGGGTAAAATAGTTCTTGCCGGACTTATTTTTTGGATTGCGCACTCCACCCTTGGTGGAAACTTGTTACTCCATTTTCTCTGGGCAGGAGTGCTATCAAACGCAATATTCTGCGCCGCTGTGGCGTGGATGGTTTCTCGAGAAATACGCATATCGCTTCGTTGGAATTGGGACTTTTTACAAAAAACACTCAAAGTGTCTCTCCCCTACGGAATTTCTCTTATTTTGCAAACACTCTATCTGCGACTCGACATCCTACTTATTTCCTTTCTTCTGGGTTCTGCCGCCGTGGGGACATATGGCGCTGCCACACGAGTCATGGAAAGCTTACTGGTTCTTGGCGTATATTTTGGACAAGCGATGCTACCAAAAATATCAGCAGAAGAGCATGATGGAACAGCAATTGGACAGTCTCTCGTGTGGGCGGGAGAAAAATTGCTCCTCATTGCCCTACCACTGATTATTGGAATTGAAATATTTGCGGTAGAAATTATCCAGGTTATTGCGAGTGATGAATTTATTGGAACGACGAGCCTCTCGGGGGCTGACACGATGCTCCGTGTTCTCGTACCCACGCTTTTCTTTGCCTTTTTTAATCAACTCTTTTCCTTCACGTTGGTTGCCAAAAACAGACAAAATTATCTGCTCATCGTCAATGCCGCTGCGCTTGCGATAAATGCTGTTTTAAATATTTGGCTGTTGGGAACATACGGAATTATTGCAGCAGCTGCGTCAACGGTATTCTGTGAAATTATTGTTTTTATCCTGCTCATACGTGAAGTACGATCTCACTGGCAACTCCCCTTCTCTCTTGGGAATATTCTTCGTATTATTGCGATGAATATCGTTATTTTGGCGGGATTATTATGGACTCCAGCGGGAAGTTCTCTTCTGCTCGGTGTAGCAACCGCCGGGATAACGTATCTTGCGTTTATCTGGATTTGGCGATCCCATTTCTTCCCTGCTGCACAAAAAATAGGAAGTGTTGAGGATTTTACAGAACTCAGCTCTTGATAAAACTACCCCCGCTGTACAGCGGGGTTCAGACTTCAAATGCTTTTGTAGTTTGCAGTTTTATATTTGCAGTTTGTACTTTGTACTTTGTAGTTTCTAGTTTGATATTTGTAGTTTGAAATTTCACTACACCAGTGGATTCTTCCGTGGGATTCCGTTTTCTCTTGGATATATTTTTGGCGTTGGTTTTTCTTTTCTCACTTCGATAAAGTATCGTTCACTCTCTCCCAAAATAGCTTGTCCTCGTCGTACAATTTCTCCGCCAAGTTTTTTTTCGAGTCCGCTGAAATTTATCAATTCTTCCACGATCGCTGGTCCTTGATAGGCGATAAAACTTCCTCCCAATTTCACAAAGGGAAGTGCATATTCGAGCAAAATATTCCAGGGCGCAACGGCGCGAGCGAGTACGATGTCATATTGTTCGCGATAGTTTCGCATGTGTGCAAAGTCTTCAAACCGTCCCTGCATCGTTTGTATATTCTTTAATTGTAGTGTGCGTGCCATATCGGTAACAGCGTTCATTTTTTTTCCGATGCTGTCGAGACAGGTAATGTGGGCATTGGTCGCTATCGCAAGTGGTAATGCGGGAAATCCCCCACCCGATCCCAGGTCGAGTATTTTTTTGTCATTGAGGTCAAAAAACTGTGTGATCAAAAGGGAATCTTCAAAATGCTTTTCAAACACTTCATCGCGTTCTCGAATCGCCGATAGGTTTATTTTGCTGTTCCATTCAGAAAAAACTTCCCAGAGTTTTTCAAATTGTGCTTGGTGTTGTGTCAGTAATTCAGACATATGTTGCGTTAAAGTTTGCAATTTGTCCCGCAGTGCGGGATGAAGTTTGAATCGAGTGGCTTGCCAGTCGTAGCTTTGCCCGTGCTACGCTAAGGCTTCTTCGCTTTGTCCGTTCTATCAGAAGCCCGATCGCAAATACTAGCTACACCAGTCGAAGTTCGATCGAATGCTGGCTGCGCCATCCGAAGCTCGTAGAGCGAAGGATGGAGCCGAGAATGGGAATTGAACCCACGACCTACCCCGCTATACAGCGGGGTTGCTCTACCACTCATCTTTGTTATTTCTTTGAAAAAAACAAGCGTAAAGTGGAGCCGAGAATGGGAATTGAACCCACGACCTACGCGTTACGAGTGCGTTGCTCTACCCCTGAGCTATCTCGGCGCGGGGGGATGATATTTATTTTTGGGAAAAGGACAATGTCTTTTGAGAATTTTTCTTGGGGAGTTCTCTTTCCTTTTGTGTTTGTGGGGATTTTATACAGATTTTTCTTGGCTTTTATTTTTTAAGCAATTAAACTTTTGCTGATGAACTTTTCTGTAATGAACGGGACCATTTCTGTAAACCCAATCAAAGCCAAAAAGGAAGATTTCAATGTTCCTTTTGGAAGTTATACAAATCCTAAAATATGTGATGTATTACGTTTTTCTTAATGAGAACTTTGTCTCTCGATACTTCTTTGGCTAAAAACTATAAAAGTAACTCTCAAAAAATAAGAGTTATGACTGAGGCATGGGTTCAATCAGAAATATTTTGTCCAAATTGTGGTGCAGAAATTCAGGAATATGAAAACAATAGACCCGTTTCAGACTTCTTTTGTGATAATTGTAGAGAAGATTATGAGTTAAAAAGTAAGAAAGATTCTTTAGGGTTAAAAATTGTTGATGGTGCTTTTTCAACAATGATTGAGCGTTTAAATTCTCAAAATAATCCTAACTTCTTTTTTCTAAATTACGATAAAATAACTTTTGATATTCAAAATTTTGTTATTATTCCAAAGCATTTTTTTGTGCCGAATATTATTGAAAAAAGAAATCCACTTGCACAAACAGCAAAGAGAGCAGGATGGGTGGGATGTAATATTTTGCTAAATAAAATTCCGGAAAGTGGAAAGATTTTTTATGTAAAAAATGGAGAGATTGAGACGAGAGAAAATGTGCTAAAAAATTGGAAACGAACACTATTTCTTAGAGAGAAACCAGTTAAATTTAAAGGGTGGACATTAGAAGTTATGAAATGCCTTGATCGTTTAGGAAAGCAAGAGTTCTTGCTTGACGAGGTCTATGCTTTTGATCAATTATTGGCAGCACTCTATCCAGAAAACAAACATATTAAAGATAAAATTCGTCAGCAATTACAGATATTGCGAGACAATGATTATCTAGAATTTATTGGACGAGGGCGATATCGTTTAAAATAGTTCAAATGAAAAAATGTCGAAAATGTGGAAGTGATACATTTGTCGTGCAGGAAATTCTTTTGCATGAAGCCTCTTTTTGCGAAAAAAAAGAATCGCTTAATGTTTATAAAGATAGAATGTGTGAGATTGACAGAATTTTTTGTAAGGGATGCGGGAAAGAATATTTAATTTCAGATTTTAAGGAAATTAATTTTCAATAATTACTCACAAAGAAGATATCA
>JAGYLK010000162.1 GCA_018401175.1 Candidatus Altimarinota bacterium | reverse complement strand
CCAAATTGCTTTCTCAAACCGACAATTTCAAGAATAGGTTTCATTTTTTTGTAGTTGCTGAGGATTGCGAGACAAGGGGTTTAAACCCCTTGCAAGATGAAAAAATACCATTTGGACGCCAAAACATCGTCGCCATCAATAATGCCGCATATGTTATATTTCGCGCTGCACCAATTATGGCATCTGGAAAATCAAGGAATCGTGGAATTTCTCCCAGAAGAATGATCAACGCTGCTCCACCAATTACTCCCCAAAATTTTCCACGTCCTCCCACAATCACAATCAAGATGAGCAAAATTATTTCTGGCAATGCGAAAATCGAAGGATCGAGAAATAACCGATAATGGGTATACAGCGCCCCAGCAACTCCGGCAAATGCAGCAGACAAAACGAGCGCCCAGAGTTTTGCGACAAATACATTCTTCCCTACAGCCTGTGCTGCTGTTTCATCATCTCGAATTGCGCGCAACAATCTGCCCCATGGAGAATGAAACAGTTTCCAGAGAAGAAACATAATAATTCCCGCGATAATCACATATAACAATACATGTGACAACGTATCTCCTATAAACGAAACCCCAAAAAGTGAAACTTCATCAATACCTCGTATTCCTAAAGGACCGCGCGTCAACGACATCCAATTCAATGCCACAACCTGCGCAATCATTGCTGCACCGAGCGTCGCAATAGCTAAATAATGACCGCGCAGTCGAAGCGTCAACAATCCAAAAATACTTGCCGCAGCACCAGCAATCACCGCGCTCAAAAGAATATTGGGGCCAAATCCAATGCCATACCGCGTATTGAGAATAGCTGCTGCATACGCACCAATCCCGTAGAAAATAATGTGTCCCAAGTTGAATAATCCCGTCAATCCAAATGACAAATTGTAGCTCTGGGCGAGAATCGTCCAGATCAAGGCTATGGTTATCAACGAGTAAATATATTCAATCATCGTGTACAAAGGAACATTGAGAAAGTTTACAGTTCATAGTTTTTAGTTGTTAGTTATGAGAGAGCGTATTCTCGGTATTATTTTTACTGGTAGACTTTTTGACTTTTAAACTTTTTAACTTTTGGACTTCTTCCGCCTTTTCCAAAGAAACAAAGGCTTCTCCATCAAAGCGGACTAACTCATATGACTTCCCGGCATCGCCATCTGAATCTATGGAAAACGTTCCCGAGGCTCCGGTAAAATCTTCCACCGAATACAGGGAATCTCGAATTCCCTTTGTATTTTTTTCATCTCCCGTTGACGCAATCGCTTGCAGGAGCAAAGAAAGAGAATCTTTTTGATTGGCTAATAAATGCCGAAAGAGCGCTGGGCGATTCCATCGAGCTTCGAATCGGGATAAAACTGCGTCCTGCATCGCGTTTGGAACTACATCATAACTCCCCGCCACCGCATTATTTTGAATCATAAAGTCTGAAATATCTTTATATAGCGCTGGATTCCCGACAACAGTATTATTAAACATCAAATCGCCTTCCCATTCATCTTCTTGTAACTGTTTCATGAAGAGAACGAAACTTTGATTTTGCTGAGGATTAAAAAATAACGCATCTCCTTTTTCATTCTGCACTTTTGCGATCAATGTACGAAAATCATTTGTCCCAGGAGCAAATTTTTCCTCCACAATTTCTCCTAAAAAATTTTCACGAAACGTGTTTGCTACTGATATGGGAAAATCACTCATTTCCGACACCAAAATCACTTTCTCAAATCCTTGCTCGAGCACATAATCTGCCATTATTTTTCCATTTGTATCGCCTTCTGGTGCGTTGCGGAAAATAAAATCCCCTGCGTCACTAATCGAAGCTGCTCCTGAAACGGAAGTGAGTAAAATGACCTTGTTTTTTTCTGCCACGGGCGCCGCACCCAATGTTTCTGGGGAACATAAACCGCCCAAAATGAGCGAGACTTTTTCCATACGAATTAATTTTTGCGCTGCAGCAGTGGCAACACCAGCATTACACTGTCCATCTTCGAATAGAAGCTCAATCTGACGATCCAAAATACCTCCTTGTTCATTAATTGCCTCAACTTCTGCAATCAGCGATTTTTGGAGCTCAATTCCCATATCTGCCATTCCTCCGGAAAGGGGAAGAATTGCTCCAATCTTTATAGGAACATCTCCCAATGGAGCACTACAACCCGTTACAAGCAATACCGAAGCCAAGAGAAATATTTTTTTCATTTTCGTAAAAATTCAAATCGTTTTCCAAATAATCCCTCTGGACGAAGCAACAGCATCAGAATCAGAACCACAAATGGAATTGCCACAGAAAATCCACTCGGAACAATACTCAACCCCACCAATAAATTTTGTGAAAATCCAATTACAAACGCTCCTAAAATGGCTCCTCGAATTGATCCAAGGGACCCAAGAATAACAGCAGCGAATGCCGTTACCGAAATCTGCACGCCCATAAGTGGTTCGAGATTTTGCTCAAATCCAAGAAAAATTCCCGCCACGGCAGCCAGTCCCGCACTCACTCCAAAAATCCAACGCATCGCGACATCTGAATCCATACCGAAAATTTGTGCCAAATTGCGATTGTCAGAAACTGCTCGCAGCGAGCGACCACGACGTGTTTTGTGGAGAAAGAGAATCAAACACAGAGTGAATATGAACGCTGCACACACCGCGAATACTTGCGATGGAGTAACGAGAAATAAGTCGCCCACAGACCAACTTTCAAAACGAAGATGAGAAATCGTCTGAATCTGTGGTCCAAAGAATATCTGCAAAAGGGACTGCAATCCGATAGAAAGTCCTATTGAAATTACTAAGGGAATCATCGGATCTTTATTGCGAACGGGACGGAAAAAGATGCGTTCCAGCAAAAGTCCGCACAATACGACCAAAAAGATTGCCGCTATTCCTGCTGGAAAAAGGGGCATCCCGAGGAGTTTATGAAACAACAACATCGCGTACGCTCCGAGCGCAACGAGCTCTCCATGTGCAAACTGCACAAATCCAGCAACTCCATAAATGAGTGTCAACCCGAGCGATACCAATGCGAGCAATGCCCCCGTTACGAGACCATTCCAGAGTAGTTGCGCGATGAGTTCATTCATGCGCGTAGAGTTTACTTATTTGACGTCAATGGGACAAATTTCTCTCCATCGAATTCTAACAATGAATGAGCGAGATTTGGATTTCCCTGATCATCAAATGTCAAATTTCCCATCAACCCGGGAAACTCATCAATTGCGCGAAATGCATCTCTGAGTTTTGTCGTGTCCTCCAAACTACCAACTTCTCGCACAACAGAAGCAAATATATCAACTAAATCAACATGCGCTGCGACATAATTTTGATACAGTGGTTCGCGACCATAGCGTTCTGTATAATCAGAAACAAATGTTTGAAACGCTTCCTTTGTTGGTTCTATAAAGTTGGCTCCAACCGCTGCGTGTTCAGACAAAAATGCTGCATGACGATCAATTACATCTGGCGTAGCAACCATCATCTCATTTCCCAATACAGGCGTATTCCATTTCAAATCTTCAAGCTGTGTTACCAAAAGATCGAATTTGGGTGGAGATTGAGGAAAAAGAACTAATGCATCTACTTCTGCATTTTTTAACTTTGTAATACGCGTTCTGAAATCAGATTCAGTTGTCAAAAAGTCTTCACGCACCACTTCTCCTGAAAATACTTCCTCAAATGTTGCAGCCACTCCCATCGCATAATCTGTTTGCTCTACAATGATTCCCACTCTTGAAAAATGTTCGTTAGCATATTCTGCTAAAACTCTTCCCTGTGAACTATCTGACGGAACCGTCCGGAAAAAATATTCTCCCGCTCCTGATAATTCTGGTGTCGTTGCAAATGCAGTTAACAAAAGGACATTATTCTTTTCTGTAATCGGGATCGCCGCCAACATAGTTCCCGAACAAGATCCAAAAATAACGTGTACGCGATCAACGTTTATTAATTTTTGTACCGCAAGAGAAGCTTCCTTTGGATTACACTTTCCATCTTCCCATATCACTTCCACGGGTTTTCCGTCTATACCTCCTGCCTCGTTAATCTGCTCAAATCGAAGTTGCAGTGTTTCCTGTGCCAT
>JAGYLK010000161.1 GCA_018401175.1 Candidatus Altimarinota bacterium | reverse complement strand
AAAATAAAAGAGGCAATTTATGATGCCGGACGAATAAGTTCCGTCATATCAAGGAAATAGCCTTCTGGGTCAGGAACTTGTTTTATTCTTGTGAATCCAAATTTTTCATAAAACGATTGGGCATTATTTGTTTGTACATAAATGTCTTTTTCTCCATACCACTGGAGCGCCTTTTCTAGTAATTTTCGCCCCAATCCGAGTCCTTGAGAAGCTTGGATCATATACAGTGATTTTATTTCATTTCTTGGTTCTGTAAGGAAAGAAATAAACCCCAGAATTTTATCAAGCTCTTTTTCTCGAGCAACAAAAAACTTTCCATCAATTTTTCCTTCGATGACTTGCTTTATGCGCTTAATTTTCTCTGGAGCATCAACAAATCGCTTTTCAATGTCCTCGTGAGAAACTTGATCTAAATATGACTCATGCCATGTCTGGCGCTGAACAAAGAATATTTCAGCCGCGTCATCGGGGATTGGTTCTTCAATAAGAATCATAGTACAAAGAACACTTTATTAAAAAAATTCTAAATTTCAACCCGTTTTCCATATTCATCAATCAACATAACTTCTGGTTCAAGAGAAACTCCATACGTATCCAAAACGATTTTGTGCCACTTCCGCGCAAGTTCCAAAACATCTTTTTGCGTCGCATTCTCAGCATTCATGAGAAAATTCGCATGTTTTTCTGAAAATTTTGCTCCGCCTATTTGATCGCCTTTGGCGCCGGAGTTTTCAAGCAGCCAGCCCGCATATGGCATTGCTCCATCAGGAACCGTTGTGGGATTTTTGAAAAAACTTCCGCCACATTTTCCAGGAGGATATTTTTGCCAGCGTTCTTGAATGAGTTTTTGGGCATTATTCATTGCTGTATCACGCTCAATTTTATTCGTAAGGCGAAATGTGGCACGGAGAATACACCATTGAGGATTTTTTTTGAAGATACTTTCTCGATATTCAAACAGACATTCTCGTGCCGGAAGAATACGAATCATTCCATTTTCATCACAAAACTGAACTGATTGAAGACAATCTTTCGTTTCGCTGCCAAATGCTCCCGCATTTCCGCGAACAGCTCCACCGACAGTTCCTGGAATTCCTGCCAAATTCGTAATATCTGAAAATCCACGCCCTGCAGCTTCCAAGATAAATTGTTGTAAATTTTTTCCAGTTTCAACAGTAACAACATTTTCTTTCCATTCTGTCCTCTTCGCCTCAATAATAAAGATTCGTCCTCGAAATCCTGCGTCCGAACAAACGAGATTTGATCCACTGCCAAGAATAAAGTGGGGGAGTTTGAGCGCAATTGTTTCCGCCCAAATCTCGGGCAGCGTTTGAATGTCGGTTATACGCACCAACTCATCTGCTTTTCCTCCTACACCAAAATAAGTGAGCGAAGAAAGAGGAACATTTTTTTCTATTGAGAAATTCATCAGAGAAAGTGTGCCAGAAAAAAAGTAGCGAGAGAAGTTGACTTTATTTAAATATATTTTATTTTGTTTACAATGGAGTCCAAAAACAATGCTCGTGAAAATGCTCCCGATAAGTACAGGGAGAATGCAATAAATTCTGTTATGAAGGCCTTTTCTGGAATTCAAGAAGAATTACAACATAAAATTTTGACCGTGATGGGAGTGCACGCGATTCCTGAAACATTTTTGAATAAAGAGAATAAAAAGTTGTCTTTACAGGAATGGATTGAACAGGAGGTAGTGGAATTAAAATCCCCTGAAGATTTTGAGTATTTTACTCAAATGATGCAGATGGCAGTCTCAAGCCTCAATGAAGGACGAGGAAGATTTTTACCACAAAAAAAATCTATTGAGGGCCGAATTTTGGCACCAAACGCATCAGCCGTATTACGTCTTATCAAAGGGGGATTTTCAAGTATTCAGGATGTGGAAACGTTATTTCGATTTGCACAGATTGATATTCAAAAAAATATAGATGATTTTTTGGTTGACAGGCGAACTGGAAAGGTAGGTCATGAGAGATATACAGCCTGTCGTTTGTTGAAACGCGCGTTTGCAATCTCTGCTATTGAGAAATATATGAAGGAGGTTGGACAATGGATGCAGTATTCTTTTGGAATAGCGGAGTGTCCTGATTCTCGAAATACTCAAAAAAATGTAGAATTGGGTTTATTTGCTGGATCAACACCTCCCCAAAAATTATTTAGAGAAGAAGAAGCAAGACAAGAAAGCGGGGATTTTCATCGGTGGAAATTAGTTGACGATATTCTTATCGCGCCACAATTTGTTATTTTTGATAAGACTGAGCTCGGAGGACACCTTGTTCAGGGAATTAAATTCATTGAATTTAGTTTTAAAGACGCAAATGAAGCAATTCGAAAAATGGAACGAAAGGGAGAGGTAACTCCAGACCAAGCAAATGATTTAGGACGAATGCGTATTGTACTAAAAACACGAGATAATGAGAATGATGACATGTTACTCGAAAGAAAACTTCGAATCTTACAACAACTGGACAGAGCCGGAAGTATGCGATCGAATTTTGATGTAGAGGTTGAAACGAGAAATATCAATGGGTTGCCTCATTTCTCAGATAATCCAGATGAAGATAGAGAAAGACAAGAGCAATATATTGATGAGTATGGATTTTCAAACTTTCGCCATCAACGAACAAGTGGAGAATTATCAGGAGAAAAATATAAAAATTTTTCACAAAAAATAATGTATCGCGATCCACAAACTCAAAAATCATTATTTGCATTTGAAGTACAATTAATGGACGAAAATGAATATAAAACAAACGAAAATCCCAAAACAACAGCTGCACATTTTCCACGGAAAATAGAGTCGATAGGAGGACTGGAATTACCAAGAACCGATAGTATTATGACAAAAAAACAATATCTCGCTCACCTAGAAGCGTGGCTCCGAAATCATTACGAACGTCATCCGGAAAAAGTATCTGAGGCTTGGAAACTTATTGATGTTTCCTGGGCAGATGGAATAAAAAAAGGAGGATTTCCACAAAAAATAGAAGGAGTACACCAATTTCATCCAGGATGGAAATCAACTCCAGACATGGGGAAATGGAGAGCAGATGACCAGCATTTTACATTTGATTTTACATCAGGAGACGGAAAAGTAGATGATAAAAAATTTCAAGAAATGGCAGAAACAGCCTTTGAGTTTCTCTTTGCCGCTGGGCAAATTCGAAAAGTGCCTCGAAATTTTCCGACAAAATTAACCGCATCTCAAACAGAACTTGAACATTCCCCCTTTTTTCTCGGCGCCGATGCATATCGAAGAATCGCAAATTTGATTCCGAATGCCCACTTGCGTCCTCAAAAAAACATTTCATAAAAATCTGTTATTTTTCCTGTAAAATAACTACACTTTGTCTGTGAAAAAACTCTTTCTTGCCGGAACATTCGATCCTCTTCACATTGGACACCAATGGTTGTTGTGGAATGCGACCCAACTAGCGAAAGAAATGGTTGTAATTGTTGCCACAGACACAATGGTACGTAAAATTCGCGGACGAGACTCTTTTGCCGCAGAAAAAGAACGAGTTGCTCGTCTACAACAAGAAGAATTACCGCACACAAAAATTCGACTCGGACGAGAGGATGGTGACTTTCTTCAAACATTGAACGAAGAATCCCCAGACATACTGCTCCTCGGTTTTGATCAAAATGCAGATATAGAAATCATACAGAGACAATTTCCAACATTAGAAATTCGACGAGCCCAGAAATATTTTCCTGAATTTTTCAAATCATCACATTTTCGTTACACTCAAGAAAAATGAAAAAAATACTTGCGTGGTGGCGTCGAAGTTTTCGAGAGGGCAGTGTCCAGCTCTGGAGACATCGATTCCTTTCTCTTACCACCGTGGGACTTGGCGCACTGATTTTGATATTGCTCAATTTTGTGTTTGCTACACAATTTTTTGCTGACCTTTCTCTTCAATCGCTCGAACAACGAGCTGATTTCTCCATTCCCCTCAGAGAACCCTACGATGCATTTGAATTTGATGCTCTCAAAAATGATCTTCAGAAATTTAATATTGAAATGAATGTTTTGTCAGCGGAAGAATTTCCTGATTTTCATATTCCACCACGTGTATATGTAAAATTTTTGGACATCCAAGAAGTTTCCGATGTTTTAGAAGTTTTCAAAAATCCACGATATTTGGAAGTAGTAGGGGATTGGGATGGAGTCGCAGAAAGGGAGTTTGTGACCCTTGTAGGAAATCTTCTGAATCTACGAAAAAATGTTGAAATGGCTTCTCGTGTTTTAGTATTTCTCTTCTTGGCGGGGGGGATTTTACTCGTCATCAATACCTTTCGAATCGCATTGTTTTCAAGACGCGATGAAGTATTTATTGCCCGATTGGTAGGCGCGGATCCAGTATTTATTGCTGGACCATTCATTGTAGAAGGAATTTTACTGGGACTATTGTCCTCATTACTTGCTATAATCCTCTTTGTGTTTGCCCTAAAGCAAATTCCACTTTTGCCAAGTGGTCAAATATTTCTCCATCTTTGGAATAATGTATTTGCTTTTGAACTTCTTATATCCGCTTTTGTTGGTGCTGTTGGCGCTTGGTGGTCAGTTCGACGATATCTCCGCGGAAAACTCGAATAATGGGAAATCAAAAGACTCTTGCTATTTTGTTAGGACAAACATTCTTGGCAAATGATGACGTAATATTAGAATTTTTTACTTCCAAGTGGGGCAAAATTTCCGTATTTGCAAAGAAATTTTCTCGCTCCCAAAAACGAGCCGAAATTGATTTTTTTAGAGTACTCGAAATTGAAATTTTCCAAGGAAGAAATTCAAAATCATTACAATCTGCTATCACAATAACCCTTTTTCCCGAATTTGAATCTTCGCTTGAGTCAAATACAATTGGCTGGAATTGGATAAAGCGACTCAGGGACACAATGCCCGAAGAACGCCCAGAAGAAGCCTTCTTTTCTGAAGTTATTACCTGGTGTGGAATATTTGAAAAAGAAAAGGCACAATCGTATGATAGCGCTTTTCGTCTCCGCCTTTTACAACATACAGGAGATTGTCCACGGTTTGATACGGTTCGGGATGCTTGTTGGTTTGATCCTTTTACGAAAACATTTTCGCTGGAGAAAAAAACGAATTGGTTGTATCTCAGTAATACCGCTCGTCAGATCTGTGAATTTTGTCGACGAAGCGAACCAGATGTGTTTGAAGAAAAAATAAAGAACATTCCCTCTCAGGAAATATTTGCTGTGCAATCTGTTGTCTCCGGAATTGAAGATTTTTTACTCTGAAATGTTTCTTCCTGTATGACAATAGGAAATGATTGACGGACACTTCGTTCCAAGCGAAACTAAGAACAGATTTTTTGTTCTCGATGAAAAAATTTGTTCTCGCCTTCGGATTCCTGAGTTTGTTCCTCACGATACCTGTCTCTGCTGCGATTGATTTTTCGGTACAAAATGTATCACAAGACAATCTTAATGCAGTGAGAACCGGAGTTCGTTCGGGAGATGTATTACGTTATGAGATATCTATCAACGGAAGTGATATCAACACGGAAAGTGAAACGACGGTTGATCTTAGTGATGCCCTGTCAAAAGCAAAAATGGTGAATCCCGGAGGGGGAACGCTTAATGGACAAATCCTTTCTTTTCCAGAAAGCTTTTGTCTCACGTGTGATGGACAAAATTTTTCCTTTTTTATAAGAGCAAATGATACCTGTACGGCAGGGGATACGATTGATGTTATTTATGAAGGACAGACGCTCTCTGTACCATTTCAATGTGAATTAGTTGATTCTGGTCCTGGCGCCTTCATTGTTGCGCTTCTTGCTCTTTTCCTGATTTTGGGATACACACTCCTTTCGCGGAGAGAACCTTGCTAAGTCAAATACACACACATATAAAAAAAAAGCCCTCACTTCGGTGG
>JAGYLK010000160.1 GCA_018401175.1 Candidatus Altimarinota bacterium | reverse complement strand
TGAAAAAATTTTTTCTCGGTCTCGGCCTACTCGTCGCATTGACGGGTTGCTCTCTTTTACCCAATAACTCTATGATACAGACAGACTCCGGCTTACAGTACGAAATTCTTACCAAAGGAAGCGGTGACGCCGCTAAAAACGGTGATCTTGTGAGTGTTCATTACACAGGATGGCTCGATGATGGAACCAAATTCGATTCCAGTGTGGATCGTGGTCAGCCATTTCAGTTTATGGTTGGAGCAGGACAAGTAATCAAAGGATGGGATGAAGGAGTTGAGGGAATGTTGCCGGGTGAAAAACGAAAACTCGTTATTCCAGCTGAATTGGGATATGGAGAATATGGGGCAGGCGGTGTTATCCCTGGAGGAGCAACACTTACGTTTGATGTTGAGTTGTTGGAGATCGGGGAATAATTCGAAATAATAAATAAAAATGAAGGCGGGAATTCGAATTCTCGCCTTCATTTTGTGGACATTTATTTTTTACCAACTCAATAATTCCTGAACGGCTCGTTCAATTTGTGGATCAATATTTTGCTTCTTCTCTTCCAATGTTGGAGAATCCATTTCTATATCTGGAGTAATTCCATTTCCATGAAGCCATGTTCCCTTGGGGCTTACCCATTTGGCAATCGTTACTTTGAGAATTCCACCATTGTTATACTGAGAAAGATTTTGCACTACTCCTTTTCCGTGACTGGGTTTTCCAATAATCCGTACACGATTGTAATCTTTTAATGCGCTTATCAAAATCTCTGATGCAGAGGCTGTTCCCTCGTTCTGAAGAACAATAATTTTATTCATGTCCTTGAGTTCACCGTCTTTTGTTGATACATAATCATGGGAGCTGTTTTTATATTCCGTGGAAAAGACCGTTTGTCCTTTTTTCAAAAATATTTCTCCCACTTCTACGGCTTCAGTGAGATATCCGCCTGGATTATTTCTCAAATCAAGAACGATTCCGCGTGTAGTTTTGGGAAGAATCTCTTCATTTATTTTTTTCAGAAGATCTTCGCCACTGGTTCGATTAAACTGATGAAGACCGAGAATAGGAACCGATCGTTCCCATTTCAATGTCACAGAAGGAACTTGAATTTTTCCACGAATAACGCTGATTTCGAGAGTATTATTTCCACGAAGAATTTTGAGTATTACCTTTGTTCCAGCAGGACCTTTTATTTTTTGAACGCTATCAGTCAGAGACTCATTTTCGATATTCACGCCATCGACATGTGTTACGATATCTCCTGGCATTATTCCGGAGAGTTCAGCGGGAGATCCGGTAATAGGAGCAGTAATAACAACTTTTCCATCGAGCATTTCTACAAAAGCGCCAATTCCTTCGATTTCTCCATTCAAACCTTCTTCATATTCTTTTGATTGAGCGGGTTTGATATAGGCTGTATATTTATCACCCAATTCGCGCACCATCGCCTCTGTTGCGGCTTCGATCATCTCTTGTTTCTTTTTCGGGGTTAACTCCTGGGGAAAGCGATATTGAGAACTGAGGTCGGCAAATATTTTTTCTAAAATACTAAATTGAGAAAGGGAAGATGATGAAATCGTATTGGAGGAACTATTTTCGCCCGTAGTAATACGGATAGTAGTGACATTTTTTTTCGGTTTGGCTTCCTCTTCGAGTTTTTGTTGAAGAATGTTTTTTCGTTTTGTAATTGTTTTTATGGGAGATTGTGTTGCCTCGAGCATTGATTGCTTTTTTCCTTCGGTGGCAAATCTATAGAGCCATCCTAACACCGTTCCACGATTAATAGTTGCCTGTGGACGGAATGATTGTACGTCCTGTTCGGTAATCATGTTCGATGCGAGTGCTGTTTCAAGAAGCGGAAAATATTCTGCTTCTCGAGCAGGAAGGAGATCGAATTTTGTTTGAAATGCGGAGCTCGTTCTTCGTGGAGGAAGGAGTGCCTTCGTTTTGACCAAAACGCTGAGCGCTTGGAGTTGAGTAATATTGGACAATGGATCAAATACATCTTCTGCTGAAAGAAAATCTCGTCGGACGGCTTCTCGTAATACTTGTGCCAAAGGATCATCATCAGATATATTTGGGGGAAGAGGGGTATCAAATGTTGCAGACTTTTCATCAAATCCGGCTTCTTTGATCACGAGTGGCCAAAACATAAGTGCTGGCATCGGTTCACTCGCGCGAAAAAATCCACCTGAATCAAGGAAGTCATTCTCCACTGCCCAGTCGAGAGCTGGGCGGATACTTGAGTTTGGTGATACATCACGAAACCAAGATTTATTGAGTGTATAGCGAGACGAAACATTTTCACTTTCGGCTGACACAAAAAGAGTTGGTGCTAAAAAAGTGAGCAATACGAAGACGATTGATATATATTTTTTCATTACGGAGAGATTCTACCTCCGACAAACGTATTCCACCAAAAGAGTTTTGTAGTTTTTTTTCAAAAAATAACACCCCAAGAGGCGTTATTTATGTGATATATGTTTAAACGTGATATTTATTTCACGATTTTTGCGTTTTTTGCAACATCTACAATCTTCTCAAATACAGCTGGATAATTGATTGCCAATTCGCTGAGATTCTTTCGGTCTACATCCATTCGGGCGTGGAGCCATTTATTTTTTATTTCAGAATATCGAAGTCCCTGTGCACGTAACGCAGATGATATTCGAGAAATCCAGAGTCTTCGGAAATCACGCTTCTTTTGTTTTCGTCCTACAAATGCATGTAATCCTGCTTTCATCCAGGCTTGTTTTGCCCAACGAAAGATGGAGTGGTTTTTCCCACGAAATCCTTTTGTTTCGCGACGAATCTTTGTGTGTCGCGCTCGCGATGCCGGTCCTCCTTTTACACGTACCATGGTTCAGAAAATTATTTTGAAATATGAAGCATTCGAGCCAGCGTTCCACGTCGTCCTTCTGGGGCTTCTACCCCAAGACGTGATACTTTTTTCTGACGAGTACTTTTACTTGAAAGCAAGTGATTTTTTGCCGCTTTCTGGAGCATCATTTTTCCAGAACCGGTAAGTTTCACTCGTTTTTTTGCAGCTGATTTCGTTTTTTGCTTCATTTTTTAGAAGGTTTGAGTATCGCTATAATTTGGAATCCATTTGGTCGAGCCGGTTGCTCGATTGAGCTGACGCTTGAGAGTGATTCAAGAAAGGCAGTGAGTTTTTGAATGGCGAGAGGGGTGTGTGCTCTTTCTCGACCGCGAAGTCGCATCTGAATACGCACTGTATTTCCCTCACCGAGAAACTTTTCTGCTAATTTCTTTTGTCGCTCGAGGTCTCCGACATCAATTTTGAACGTAAGACGTATTCCTTTGATCTCGTGTGTTTTTTCAGATTTTTTATTTTCCTGTTGTTTTTTCTTCTCCTCGTACAGAAATTTTCCGTAGTCAATGAGTTTGCAAACAGGAGGTTTGGCTGTTGGGGAAATCTCTACCAAGTCTACTCCCAACTCATTTGCACGAGCACGAGCGTCATCGGATGACATTACTCCCAACATTTCTCCTTCCGTGTTTACCACGCGAACTTCGGGCACACGGATGTGCTGATTGATTCTGTGTGATTGTCGAGTATCCCGCGGAGCGGATTGTCGACGACGACCTCGGTAAGAAATGCCTATCTGTGGCGAAATATGAAAAAAAGCTTGGCGATTGTAGTGTTGAACAAGTGTTTGTCAAATAATTTCTGCGTAATTAAGAGAGCTCGAAAGTTTAAAAGCTAAAAAGTCAAAAAGCGAAAGAGTCAAAAAGCTTAAAAGCGAGTTCCCATTTTCTTTCTTTGTGAAATTTCTCTCAATCAAAGAATTTCAGCGACTTGTCGTCGAATTTCTTCTGCTTCATCCACATCAATGAGAGAGATAGTTGCCTTGGTTAGGGGCGTGATGGCCTTTTGAATTTCTTCTTGTAGCCATTTGTTGTGTGATCCTATGCCTCCAGAGAGGGTTATCAAATCAGCTCCGCCCAAAACTCCTGCGGCGGAAAAAATATGTTTGATAACTCGAATCAAAAACATTTCGCGCGCGAGTTTGTGAATTTCTGTTTTTCCTTCAAAGACGGTTTTGACATCTGTTGTTCCAGTAATTCCCAAAATTCCTGATTGTTTATTGAGGAGTTCCATTGTTTCTGATTCACTCAATTTTAATTTTTCTTGCAAAAAAGAAACGGCTCCGGCATCGATATCTCCCGATCGAGTCACCATCATCAATCCTTCAAGGGGCGTGAATCCCATAGAAGTGTCGACTGATTTTCCATTTTTGACCGCTGTCACAGAAGCGCCACCTCCGAGATGGCAGATGACCAATT
>JAGYLK010000159.1 GCA_018401175.1 Candidatus Altimarinota bacterium | reverse complement strand
GCTGGTCAACATCTCTACAAAGCAAATTCCGATGGAACATTTGTCTGTTCTCCTGATATTGGATCTGAAGGAACTACAGTGGACGCCGTGACTTGTGGCGGAACGGACAAGATTAGCGCTTTCAACGCTACTACTGGAAAATTCACTTGTAGTACCGATCAGACTGGGGGAGGTGGAGACAACCTCGGAAACCATATCGCAACGCAAACAATAAAAAATGGCGGCGGGAGCAGCAGGGACACGAATATCGGAGAAATTGGAACTCCCTTTTCAAAGGTATATGCAACAAATGTATATGGCAATCAATACTGTAATCTCACTGGGGATTGTATAGCTGTCTCTGAAGTACAAAAATCATGGCCAATAAATCCTCTTTGGGCAAGTATCGCGTGTACTGCTACTGATGCGGGAAGAACTCGAATCAAAACTACAGGAACACTTACTGAATACCAAGTGTGCATGAAATTGATACCAAATGGAGGCGGTGCGGCCACATATCAATGGGCGACACTCATAAACTCAAATGACATAAATCCCCCCACGGGAACCAGTATTATTCAACAAACACAACAAACTGCTACTCAATAAACAAAAAAGTCGTATTTTCAAACCCGGGTTCTAGAACCCGGGTTTGTTTTTTCTGCTCAATCTCTTTTTTGTATGTCATTCTCCCCTTTCTCAAGGAGGACTTTTTTTCTTTTTTTTAAAACAACCCCCTCGCCCCCTTGTCAGGGGGAATGAAAAAGAATTCGTATTTTGTTCTCTCTTTTTGAGCAAAGGGGGGGGGATTTATCGTTGCGTAGCCGCTATGGCGAAGCACGGTGATTCGCAATCTTTTTTTGAGGAAAGATCCTGAAACGAATTCAGGATAACAAAGAGCATCGAGCGGAGTATGTTTTCAACTTGAAATTCCCTTCACTTTCCGGCACTATTTGCGCCGATGAACCAAAAACAAAAAACACGACTCACTTGGGCGGGAATTATCCTCGCCATACTAATCCTTATCGGAGGAATCGGTTGGATTTTTCGGGATGAGATCCTCCTCCTGAGTTCGAACTCTAAAGTTCGAACTCAACAAACCCGGGTTCAGGAGCAACCCGTCCCCCGCACCACCTCCTATCTCGGACGAATCCGAAACGCCCAAGACTTGCTCGAGCAAGGACAACTTTCTCGCGCTGCCATCGAACTCTCCGAAGCCATCGCCGAACACCCAGAGATCATTCACCCCTATGTATTACTCGGAGAAGTGCATCTTCGCGCTCGCGATTTTGGAAAAATAGACGGTCTCGTTACCGCCCTCCAAAACAAATTTCCAGATGCGCCAGAAATAAATGTCCTTCGCGCTCGAAAATTTATCGCTCGAGAAGAATTCCAAGCGGCTCAACAAATATTACAAACCAGTAATACCGAAGCACTCGATCCTTCGATGCAATTGTACCAAGCGATACTTGATGCACTGCAAAACAACCACACCAGAGCAAAAGAAATTCTCGAATCCCTCACCAAACTTCCCGTACGAGAACCCATTGTTCTTGATGACAAAGGAGTAAGCGAAATCAAGATGGAAGCCACACTCACTCCAGAATTGGCAGCAAAAGTTGCCGCCCTGCAAGGAGTCTATACGCAGTTTTATAAATTCACAGACGGAGAAGATCCACATCTTTTTGCTCTTCTCGCAAAAGCACTCGCAGAAAATAACGAACCAATCCTTGCTCGATCCTTTGCTGACGTCGCCATTCGCGAAGACATTTCCTACGTAGACGCCTGGATGCTTCGTGGATACGCCAATTTCCTTCTCAATAATCTTCCTTCCGCGCTTGAAGACCTCCGTCACGCCTACCAACTTGACCCCGTTCGACCAGAAGTCGAATACTTTCTCGCGCTCGCTCTTGAAAAATCAGGCAACAAAACGGAAGCCGCTTTATTCTATGAAAAACTTCTCACGCGAGAGTTTGCCTACAAATCAGAAGTTCGCTGGAAACTCATCACCCTTCTTACGGAGCTGCAAGAAATTGATCGCGTCATTGAACTGTATCAAACACAAGCACAAGAAGAACCCTCTCCTACAAAATTTATTTCCGGACTCCACACTCTTATCAATATCTTACACCGCCCAGAAGATGCATTGGGGATCACCGAAACCCTGCTTCAAAAACAACCCGAAAATGTACTCGCCCTCAACTTGCGAGCATGGGCATTGATTGAAACGAATCAGCTCACAGAGGCTGAGAGTTTGCTCAAAAAAGCAGAAAAACTAAATCCCACAAATCCACGTACGCAACTCAACTTTGGACTTCTCAAAGAAAGAGAAGGCAAACCAGTTGCTGCGCGAGAGTTTTATAAGAAATGCTATGAACTCGGAGAAGACCAGCCTTTTAACTCCGTAATAGAACTCGCCGTTGAACGCTATAATATCCTTCTCAAAAGAGGCGACGAAGCCGTCAAAGAAATCCCCGCCTCTTCACCATAGTCTTGATAAAGGAGGAAGCATACACGCAACTCCAAAAATTTCCCCTTTATCTTTGAGCCACCCCTTGTCATCCTGAATTTATTTCAGGATCCCAAAACCAATCAATTGCTAAATCCTTCCACGAAGGATTTTTCTCTTTAATTAAATTATTTTTCCACTTTCTCTTCCAATTTTTTAACTGCTTTTCTCGAGAAATAGCCACGGAAACATTGTCCGTTTGTTCATAATAAACAAGCTTTACGCAATTATATTTCTTTGTAAATCCGTCTATTTTTTTCGCCTTGTGTTCCCACACCCTTCGCTCCAAATTATTCGTCATCCCTCTATATAAAACTGTGTTAACAGGATTTTCCATAAAATACACTACATATTCTCTCATGGAGAAATTCTACATTCAATCTGCTTCTTTAAAATATTTTCCTCTATTAAAAATAAGAAAATCTTCATTTTTGAGATTGCGGATCACGCCCGCAATGACAAGCAAGGGTGTTTTCGTGCAAAATTTCCTTTAACACCAGTCCAAACTCGCCCCTTGTCATCCTGAACTTGTTTCAGGATCTCCCTTAACGCGGTTCCTCAAAATTGAGAATCAATCTTTTTTTGATAAACCCCACTGCAACTCCTTTGCGTTTTCCTTCAAAAGAAGCCAATAATATGATACCCCTCTTTCCTGAGCACCAAAGACCTCTTTTCCTTTCAAAAAAAGTAGACAATTTGTTTGACATTTTATTCTTATTTGTGAGAATTCGCGCAAGATAAAA
>JAGYLK010000158.1 GCA_018401175.1 Candidatus Altimarinota bacterium | reverse complement strand
GTGAGGGGGTTTTTTCTTTGTTTAGCCGCAACACAACCCAAAGCACACATTATTGGAGTATTGGGAGCGGTAGAAAATATGGTTTCGGGAGATGCCTTCAAGCCCGGAGATATCATTACTCTGGGAAATGGACAAACCTGTGAGATTACGAATACAGATGCAGAAGGACGGCTGGTTCTCGCGGATTGTTTGCATTATGTGGTTACCAACTATAAACCGACACAGATTATTGATTTTGCGACGCTCACGGGCGCGTGTGTTGCGGCATTGGGGTATGAAATTACGGGAGTGATGACAAATGATTCATCGTTGCTGAAATCCGTTGTTCATTCAGCAGAGAAATGTGATGAGCTCGTTTGGGAATTACCGATTATTCCGATGTTTCATGAAAAAATAAAATCAGAGGTTGCGGATTTGCAATGTTGGACGGCGGGAGTTAGTGCGGGATCTTCTATGGCGGGAGCATTCCTTGAGAATTTTGTACAAAAAACACCATGGGTTCACTGTGATATCGCGGGAACGGCATATCACGAAACGAGTGGTGATGAGTTGTCTCCGCGCGGAGCAACCGGAGCAATGGTTCGATCCATGTGTGAGTGGGTGAAGAAATAGATATTATAAAAAGAAGGCGGGAATTCGAATTCCCGCCTTCTTTTTGTTTCTCTGTTTACTCCGTATTTTACTCCGTGAGGAATCCAGGAGGAGGAAGGAGGGTTGATTTTTGATCGAGTCGCATAATAAATGCGGCGATATTTTCTTCACAATTAGCCCCGTTTTTCACACAATTTGCATCGCGATTTGCTACATCATCATAATCAAATTGTCGTATTTCATGGAGATCATATCGTTTCGCCTTTTGGAGCCCAGCGGTATCCCAAGGACTAAAGAAGTACCCCGCTCCTACTCGACGTGATCCTCCGACCGTATTTCGTGCGAGAAGAGAACCGATGAGACGCAACTGTTTTTCTCGCGTTCCGGTATTAGCCGTTGCAACATCTGCGGTATCGCCATTGAAGAATGATCCATCAGCAAAGAGCGCTCCTTCTAATTTTTGAACATCTGAATGAACGAAAATATTTCCTCGTTCTGGTTCTGGACCGGCTTTGTCCCGGAGAAGGATTAATCCAAATGAATCACTGGAAGTGTTGGCATATTCATGATTTCCCGTGAAGAGAACATTTCCATTTACAACAATAAGTGTCTTTTGCCCGGAGGGAAGACTGTGTGCGGGGAGCGTAAGGGTTGCATTTGTGAGATCTTTTTCAGAAAGATCAACCACTACCACATCTTGAGTATCAAAGAGATTCCAGTTGAATTCAGTTGCATCCGTTTTGACATCGGTTGCATTTCGGATGAGCTGATAGGCATTTTTGATGATTTTTTCACGAATATCAACGGAATGAAGACTAGAGAGGGCGGT
>JAGYLK010000157.1 GCA_018401175.1 Candidatus Altimarinota bacterium | reverse complement strand
GTGAGTGATCCTGCAATCGTATTATCAAAAAGCTTCTCAATGTTCTCAACTTCTGTTCGACTTGCATCTTTCCATTCGAGCGTTTCTCCTCCTGTATTCTTATCCATATCCTTAATCCACGCTAACAAAGATTGGCGTGTTGTTACCTGCAATCTTTTATCTGCATCAAATCCAGCTTCACTGATTCGTTTTACCAAAAGAATAAGTTTCACTGAATCAGTAAGCAAATCTGCTTTATTGATATCGGTTGCATACAAAGCTTCTAGATTTTCAGAGCTTGCCAATTCATTTTCAAGCGTTTTTACCAAATCGGAAATGCTTGGAGCAGAAACTCCATCTATAGATAATTCCTTAAATCCACCCTGCCCCAGAATTTGATCAAACTTAAATTCACCACTATTTTTTACAATATTTTGCTGATTTCGCGCAGACTCAATCATCTGCTCCTGCTGCAACTGCTTCGCATGAGAAATCCCAACAATCCCAAGATCTTTCTTCACAAAATCTAACCCCTGCGCCGCCTCAAGAAAATTAATCTTCTCCTGTGGATCTGTAATTCCCCAATGCGGAGCCAGGTTCACCCCAGCCAAAGAACCAGTATGGCGCAACGCATTCATCAATTCTGTTCGATATTCTGCCTTTGTTGCAGGATCTACTGTACTTGCCAATGTTCGACGAATACGTGACTGCATTGGAGCAATTTGTTTTCCTACGCGTCCCTCGAGGGTTTCAATATTTTTGTTAATTCGATCAAACTGACGCTTCATCGATTTTTCAACAATACTGTTGTACCACTTCTGGCGTTTTTCTGTTTTTACCAGAGCATAAGTTCCAAGGGTTCCAATCGTAAGTGCCTTATGTCCAACTCGAGACCACCATCCACGATTCTCAATCGCTTCCTGCTGTTTTTTTACCATATCAGCGCGCTGTGCTTCTGATTCAGCCATCGCCTTCACCGTAAATCCTTTGAGCGTATCAAGTGTTTGAACCGAATGAAGCCCTCCTGCTCTCACTCGCTCAATCTGATCAAGAACATCTCCTTGAGTGTATCGTAGCATTTGCTGCTCTAGCGTCGCACCTGAAGATCCCTGTAAATTATTTTGATACTCATCTGCACTCTGTCCCACAATATCCAGAACTCTTGTCCTTACCTGGTCGGCAAGTTCCCAAGGAGATTCATTTGTCCAGGTATGATGTTCAAATTCATCAAAAAATTGATCCAGCCCTCCTCCTCCCGTGCGGCTCACAGAAATCTCTTTTACGCGCCCTTCGGCAATATCTGCCTGCGTATTTAATCGATCAGCGCCATGCTGCTCAGATTGTTTGAGATCATCAGGGCTGATCACATTTTCCGCGTGGTCGTAGTTTTTCAAATCAGTCATTTTTTACGAAAAAATCCAGCAAGTTTACCAGATTTCTTGATAAAAATCAACCCTCTAGGAATTCAAAAGAGGTTAATAAATAGAACTGAACACCTGGGAGAGAAAAACAGAGCAGTAAAAAATCACCTTTTGTGCATCTGGGTTCGCTTTTGTGCCGAATCTCTCAATCTCGCTCTCCTTTCTCGAAGTAATTTTTTCTGTCTTCTCCTCGCCAAAACCCCGCTCATCCCTCCATTAATTAAAGATTCCGCCCATTGCTCTCCTCTGGAAATCCAATCATTTATCCCTCGAATCTTTTGTGTTGCTTTGTATCGATGCTCATGCAAAGGCAGCTGAGAAGAAACATTTGTCGTAAACCGCCGAAATGGCTTCGCCAACCAGCCCTTAATAGCATCAACTCGTTTTCTTCGTCCCCGTCTATACGTTGTAATTCCTTGTGTTATAGGGATTTTGTTTAACAATAAACTCGGGATATTTCCCATTGCAGGAGTACCAAAAAGACTTATTGGCGTACGAAGAGGCTTTGGAATAATTCCTCGTGAATAGTTATTATTTTTATCTGAAAATTTGAACCTCAGTATATCAAACCGATCTAAATACGATTGCCCATATGCTTTTACCAAAAAGTCTCCTGACTTCATCAGTCCGTTACTAATAGGCTCTTTCAAGTTTTTTCGAAAAAATCGATGTCTTCCTGACTCTCGCAATCCATATTTTTTTTCATACGCTCGCTGGGAAATCCCTCCCACACTAATTCGTGCCGGGGGTAATGGAATAATTTTATAAGACTCTCGCGATAATGCCTGATAATTCGGCGTAGAAATCTCTTCGGGAGAGGGTAATAATTCACGAACTTTTGTACGAACCACATCTGCGTCATTTCCTATTCGTGGAATAATCGAAAGCGGGGAAGCTTCTTCCCTGGGCACTTCTCGAAATTGCGTTTTGAGCGGATTCCCCTCCTCATCAAAGCGCGCAATGGATTGATCCGCCAACGACGGAAAAAGCTTCTTCTGAAAAAGTTCAATATCTGGCACATAGAAATGTTATTTGAATTTTGTCAAAAGTCAATCTCCCAAAAAGTTCCGGCTTTTGAAGTTTGTAGTTTGAAAATTGAAGTTTCTTTCTATTTCACACTTTTGCTCGGAATAAACCCCGCCAAAATTGCTGCTTCTTTTGTCTCAAAAAATCGTCGATCTGGCACTTTTACTCCCCGCGCCCATGAAGTAGTTGATGGATAGAATTTCATCGTATTTGCGTTTCCCACAAAGGGATATCGAAGAAATTGCAAGTCATTTGCATTTGGAACTTGCCCCAAAAATATCTCTCCGCTCTCGTCGAGAAAATGTTCTTCCGCCCAGATCACACGAACATTCCCCTTCAATGAAAGAAAGAGAGAATCTCCTGAAAAATGAGAAAACTCAACCACGGCTTTCTCCGGTTTTATGGGGATTGGTTCGGGGAGAATTTCTTCTTCAAAAGGATTTTCTTGTGCCATTCCCAACACAAATCCTCCAATAGAAGAGAGAATAATCCAGAAAATAAAATATCGTTTTTTCATTTTGCAAGTGTGTTGTAAAAATTACAAAGAAGGAGCGTATACATTGTTTCCCAGATTTCGTATCAATCCTTTTATTTCCAAAATAGAAATGGTCGAGCTAATCACGGAATCCGGTAATTCAATGACGCGCAACAAATCATCAATATGTCGTTCTGAAAAATCTTCAAACGCAGACAAAATTCGAGTTTCATTCTCCGTTGTTGGCAATATCTTCTTTACTGCTTTGTTGGAGGACAAAAAACGAAAATCCAATGCCTGTAAAATCTGTTCTCCACTTAATGCCGGCATCGCTCCACCTTGAAAAAGTAACGTATTGCATCCGCTTGAATTTTTTGAAAAAATTTCTCCAGGGACAACAAATACTTCTCTGTTTTGTTGAAGAGCTAATTCTGCGGTAATCAAACTTCCCGACTTGCTCGCCGCTTCCAAGACAATTGTTGCTCGTGAAAGACCGGACACAATTCTGTTTCGAACTGGAAAAAATTCGGGACGTACTTCTGTCCCAGGGAGATATTCTGACAAGAGAACGCCCTGTTGTTCCGATAAAAATTTCTCCGCAAATGATGTATTTGCTGATGGATATATTTCATCTATCCCGTTTCCCAAAACCGCAATTGTTCGAGATCCATGTTCAATTGCTGTCCGATGAGCAATCGTGTCGGCTCCGAAAGCAAGCCCTGAAACAATCGTTACGCCGGCGTCCGCGAGTCGTCCAACCAAAAATTCCGCTGCCCGTTGTCCATAACGAGATATTTTTCGCGATCCAACAACAGAAATTGACGGAAAATAATCAGAAGAAAGTATTCCTCTACAAAATAATAATACCGGCGGATTGTGTATATGAAGCAACGATTCTGGATATTCTGGCATCCTATAACGAAGCACTCGTGCCCCACATTTCTTCAGTCGTTCCATTTCTTGATCAGGATTTATTTTTGAACGATTGGAAAAAAAAGACTGAATTGCTCGAGTATCAATATCTGACTGCTGCCATTCTGATATTTTCGCATTCCACACCCGTTCCCAGTCATTATCAAAAAAGGATTGTAAACATTGATATCGAGAAAAGGTAAGATTGCACGCACGATGGATCGCTACCAAAAATGACTCCATTACTGTTGATAGGTTACTTTTCCCCATGCATCAATGATGGCGAGTTCGCGAGGACAATTGGTAAAAAATTCTGGCGCTCCTCCATCCCGAATAAGCAATTGATCTTCAATGCGAATGCCATACTCGCCTGGAAAATAAAGCCCGGGTTCACACGTAACGACATCTCCCGCTTGTAAAACCGCAGAGGAGTCTTTTCCAATTCGCGGATCGGTATGAACTTCCGCACCCACTCCATGCCCGAGAGTGTGAATAAAAAAGGGCGCGTCTTCTTGAAGAAAAGTGCGCACATTCCCATCGAGTTCTGAACATTTGGCGCCGGCAATAAAACGAGGAAGCACTAATTCATGTGCCGTTAAAAGCTTGGTGAATTTTTGCTGAAACGATGAAGAAGGAAGTCCCAAACTGAACATACGCGTACAATCCGAGCACCATCCATCGAAAACAGCTCCACAATCCAAGAGGATGCTTTCTCCTGATTTTAATGCCGTATCTGTTGGTTCATGATGAGGCTCTGCCCCTCCCGCCCCAAAAGCAATAATCGGATCAAAAGAGAGTCCATAGCGACCTTTTGCCTGTATTTCACTACAAAGTTGATCAAAAAACATCTGCTCTGTCACGCCCTCGACTATCCACGAAGGCACTTTCTCAAGGAGAATATGATCTACATGTAACGCTGCCTGCCGCATTGCTTGTAATTTTTCCATTGATATTAGCGTACTGCTAGCGCAAAAAAAGAAAAGAGCGCTTCTTCCTCAAATATTCATCTTTCTTTTGTTTTTCATTATAAAAAAACGCCATCTCTCGACAGCGCCTTTTTGAAGTTTGTAGGTTAAAGATTGAAGTTTCAATCTATATCTTGTCGTAATCATGCATTACCAACTGCGCATTAATACGACGGATAATATCCAAAACCACTCCTACTACGATAATCATTCCTGCTCCTGAGATAAAAAGAGAAATAGTTCCCGCTCCTCCAGACATCCATCCCTGAAACAACATGGGAACAATCGCCACTACCGCAAGAAATGTCGCTCCCCAGAACGCTAATCGAGAACTTGTCTCATCGAGAAAGTTGACCGTCTCTGGTCCTGGACGATATCCCGGAATATATCCACCACGCTTCTGAATATTTTCGGCCACTTTCTTTGGCTCAAAGGTGATAGAAACGTAAAAGAAGGTAAATCCAAAAATCAATAATCCGTAAAAAAGATTATACCAAGAAGATGGGGAACCAGGATTAAAGTATTTCAAGAAAAACTCACCCGTTTGGACCAAAAGCGGAGTACTTGATTTCGTAAAAAACTGAGCCAAAATGGAGGGCATCGACACAAGAGAAACCGCGAAAATAATCGGAATCATCCCTGCCTGATTCACTTTCATCGGAAGAAAGGATCGCTGCTGCGCTCCTCCACGACGAGTTGCGTACACTACTGGCACACGACGATCGGCTTCTGACACGTAGATAACAAAAATTGCTAAGGCAATAGTCGCAATGACTAATCCAAGAATAACCGGCAACTGCGCAGCCTGAAGTGCTCCCGCAATCTGTGTCGGAACGGTCGCCACGATTCCGGCAAAAATAAGTATTGAAACTCCATTTCCAAGACCCTTTTCTGAAATAAGTTCTCCCAACCACATCAAGAACATTGTTCCTGCTGTGACTGTCAGCATCATTGGCAGCATAATAGTGAAATCTCCGGTATCAACAATTGCCCCTCCTGGGCTAAATCGGTTGATCAAGAGCATCATTCCGTAACTCTGGACAAATGCCAATGGCACCGTCAACAGACGCGTATACTGATTAATTTTTTTCTGACCAACCTCTCCCTCCTTTTTCAATTCTTCAAGAGAAGGAACGATAACACCCAAAAGCTGCATGATAATAGAAGCGTTGATAAATGGCGTTAGTCCCATCAAAACAATAGAAAAGTTCTCCATGGCTCCTCCTGTCAACATAGAAAAAATACTCAACATCGAACCGGCTCCTCCCTGCTGATCAAGAATAAAACGAATTTTTTCTACGTCTGCTCCCGGAATTGTCACGTGAGCCGCAAGACGAAAGAGAACAAGTGCGAAAATCGTAAAGAGAATCTGCTGACGCAACTTTGGTGTTGCCCAAATCTGCTTGAGTGTTGAAAATAATTTTTCCATTTTTATAAATCAAATCGAGTGAAATCTACGTTTTTTTTCGCATTTGGCAAGTTTTTTGTTGAGGAATTCCCCATCTTCCGGCGTTTCAACATTCAATACGAAACAACCGCTTTGCATTCTCTACTAACTGATCGGCAACTCCCGAAACATCTTCTCCTCGCGCTTCCGCGATTTTTTCTACCACTTCAACCAAAGATGCTGGCTCATTTGTGGAATTCTTTTTTCGAAATTCCTGAGGAGGAAGAAAAGGAGAATCCGTTTCGGTAAGCAACATTTCAAGGGAAATGTGTTGTACTACATCGCGCAAAATATCCGATTTTTTGTATGTTACAATTCCGCCAATTCCCAAATAAAATCCTGCTTCTTCTGTGAAAAATCGAGCCGTTTCTCGATCTTCCGAAAAACAATGAACTACTCCTCGAACTCCTGTCCCGACAATATATTGTTTGAAAAAAGAAACTGTTTCCTCGATCGCATCTCGTGTATGAATAATGAGCGGCAAATCATATTTTTTTGCCAATTCTAAATGACGTAAAAACACATCTTTTTGTGATTCAAGTGCGACCTCTCGAGAATCATGATAAAAATCAAACCCGCATTCTCCGATTCCTACTACTTTCTTTGGATTTTCAGAAATCCATATATCAAAGAGATCAAAAAGTTCTTCTGCTGTTTGCGCAACGGGGACATATGAACTCCCCGCAATACGGTGGCTCGGATCTGGATTCCCAATTCGTTTCACATCTGTTGGATGAAGACCAACCGTTGCATAAAAATCATTATTTTTTTGTGATAATTCAATCGCCGCACGACTTGCTCGTTCATCACACCCAATTTGGATTTGCGCCACAACACCGGCATCACGTGCTCGTTGAAACATTGCCGCTGGATTTTCCCATGCGGGGAAATAGTTGTGCGTATGTGTTTCGATTATGGGGAAATTTGCCATCTCTCGCAGTCTACGCAAAAATAGAAGTGATGCGAAAATTTTTTATCTTTATCTTTATTGGCACAATCCTTCTGTCGGGAGTGAATGCCGCATGGAAAAGAACGCAACCCGTTTATTCTTTTGAACGCTCAGAAAAAACGAATTCTTCTCGATATACTCGCCCTCAATGGAGAACAACACGAACGCCATATCTCTACCGATTTTCTTCCCAATTCAAGCGAACCAACTATCTCCAATGGCGAACCCTCGAACCACGAGGAGGTTCAACCGAAGAAATCGAATCTCCTATTTCAAGAGATTTTTGCAATTACAACAACTCAATTATTGGAGAATATCTTCCTTCTCTTGAGGTCAAAAATAGATGCTGTGTCTGTCTCGATGGCTGGAAATGCGAATATTCTATTCTCGCTGGATCCACAAAACAACATATCTGCACTCCCGATTGGGAACCACCAGATACGACGGGAAATTAATGTACGTACAGACAAATAATTATTTGTCCCTACGCCCGTAATGCCATTTCACAAAATACTTCACCGCACTCTCCAAATGAACCCAGAAGGTTTTTCTTGAAATTGCCCTCAAAATATTGCCTCCCGATAATCGGTTTGGTGAATGTTCCGCAATTGCGGATGGAATTTGGAGAACTCGAAATCCGGCATTCCAAACACGACGACAAAAATCAGTATCTTCGAGAAAGAGAAAAAAACACGGATCAAACCCTCCCAGTTTTTCAAATAATTCACGACGCAAAACCCAAAAACTTCCCTGTGCCCAATCGGTTTCTCTGGCACTTCCCTCCGGCGCGAATGGCAAAATCTGAGAACCAAATAATCGACGTTTCATAAGTCCCCAAAAGGTAGGAAATTTCCTGCAATTTTCCAGTATTTCCCCTTTGTTTGTTTGCAAAACGGGAACAATAATTCCTGCCTTTTTCTCTGATTGGAGCGCAGACAAAAGAATATCGAGCGTCCCTTCTTGAACCTGCGTGTCAGGATTTAATATAGCGAGGAATTCTCCTCTGCAAAAACGAAATCCCTCTGCGTTTCCCCCTCCATACCCAAGATTTGATGCTAACTGAACAACATGTACCCGATCTTCATTTTTGAAAAAATGGGACAGGAATTCCCCGTCACCTCCTTTTTTTGTCGGATTATCAACGATAATCCATTCCCACTCCTTTTTGGGGGGGAATTTCTGGATCGATTGCCATAGAGAATTAATTCTATCTGCAGAACCAAAGTTTACGGTCAAAAGAGAAAGGGCGGGAGATTTCATCTTTGGAAGTGTACAAAATTTCTATCATGGGGTAAACTCCCAACGATTTTATATTGAAAAAATGACAACATTCAAAATTTTTTCCGGAAGCAGCAATCCTGCATTTGCACAACAAATTTGTGATGAACTCAACATTCCATTGGGGAAAATGACGATCAAAACATTCGAATGTGGAGAAACATACGTAAAATTTGATGAAACATTCCGTGGACAAGATGTTTTTTTGGTACAAACGGGACGAACTGGACGAATGAATGACGATCTCGTGGAATTATTGCTCATGATTGATGCTGCAAAGCGGAGTTTTGCCGAAAAGGTACACGTCATAATGCCATATTTCGCTTACTCTCGTCAGGATAAAATTCATGCCGCACGAGAAGGAATTTCCGCGAAATTGTGGGCGAACATGCTTACAAGAGCAGGAGCGGATCACGTAATCACAATGCACTTACACAGCGATCAAATTCAAGGATTCTTTGACTGTCCCGTAGACAATCTTTCTCCACGAAAATTACTCTTGGAATATTTCCAAAAGAAAAATCTGAAAGACGCAGTTATCGTAAGTCCTGATGCAGGAGGCGCAAAGGAAGCAAAGAAATTTGCTGATGAACTGGGCGTTCCGCTCGTTATTTTACATAAAACGAGAGCGGCACATAATGTATCTGCTGTCACACACGTTATCGGAGATGTAGTAGGCAAAACGCCAATTATTTTGGATGATCTGGTGGATACAGCGGGATCTGTATGCAATGCGAAAGAAGGACTTATTGCAGCAGGATCACAGAAAGATGTTTATTTGGCAACCACACACGCTGTTTTTTCTGGACCAGCACAAGAACGTCTCTCTGAAGCAAATTTCAAGGAAATCATTGCTACCGATTCTCTTCCCGTAGAACATCCTCCAAAAAACTTCAAAATCCTTTCTATTGCTCCACTTCTCGCAAAAGTGGTACAAAATGTCGCAGACCATCAATCTGTGTCCAAGCTCTACTAAACGTTCTTTGCTTTAAGGACTCCTTTCATAAAGCTATAAACTGGAAACTATTAACGAGTAACTTTCCCAAAAATGGGCGCAGAAATTGACCGATTACTCAATCGCCATACGGTACGAGATTTTACAGAAGAAAAAATTCCGCAAGAATTAATTGATACCGCGTTACAAATTGCGGTGAAAACTCCAACCAGTTTTAATTCTCACCCTGTGCGTATTTTAGATATTAGTCAGCACAAAAATGCTGAATGGCTGAGCCATCAAGTTTCGGTACAAACAGCACCTCACTTATTTGCGTTAACCTTTAGTTCTCAGCTTGCAGAGAAACATATTCGTGAGAAATTTTCAGAAAAATTTGGTGGAGATATGAACGAAGAAAAAATGGAAAAGATTCTTGATTCTTCCGTTCGAGCCAGTGGAGATCATTACGCCGAATTACAACTCTATCTTGTTGCTGGATATTTTTCTGCCAGTATTGAGGTACAGGGAGGAAGTGGATGCTGGATTCGTGGATTTGATCGTGATATTGCCAAGAAGGAACTGCAACTCGAGGGCGATGAAACCCCCGGATTGTTGTTTGCAGCGGGGTTTGAGAAAAAGTAGGCACCTTTAAAATAACTCTCCCTAGCCCTCCCTTACGCCAAGGGAGGGAACGTAACTCGTCTTTGTTTTTTCAATAAAATCCCCCTCTTGGTTGTAAGAGGGGGACAA
>JAGYLK010000156.1 GCA_018401175.1 Candidatus Altimarinota bacterium | reverse complement strand
GATTGGTTTTGCGACCCCTGGTGGAGTTGGAAGTTCATTGCAAAAGGGACTTGTGGGACATTGGCCGTTGACCGGAGAGAGTGAAAAAGTGGGAAGTGAATTGATTACGAATGGAACATTTGATAACGCTGGAGCGAATTGGACAATCAACGGAGAATCAACTGTTAATACTGGGGTCGGTAGGATTTATTCTTCAATAGGAGACTTCTCTAGTATTTCTCAAGCTACTCTAAAAACCATTGGAAAAACATACCGACTATCATTTGATATAATTGGTACAACGAGTGGAACTATACAAATTGGTAGTTCAGTAGTAGAGGCCGTCATATCGAATGGAAGCACGGGGCATCAAACATACACATTTGTCGCAGGAGAGACCGCTTTAAATTTTAAGCGTTCTGGCGTATGTGATGCCTCGATAGATAACGTTTCACTCAAAGAAGTCCATGTCGCCGACACAACTCCCTACGACAACCACGGAACGATTCATGGCGCAACTTCTACCACCGGACCAAACGGAGAAGCCGACGGCGCGATGAGTTTTGATGGCGTGGGGAATAAAATTAACGTCACATCTTTGGACACAGTAGAATCCTTTACATTTTCTGCATGGGTTAAGCCTACTCGAGTAACAGGTGATACAAATTATTTTTATGAAGCGCGTTCAAATTCTACACTACTACGATTTAGTTTTTCCGCATCCAATTGTAATCTCCGAATCCGAGATTCCAATGGGGATTATTCTGATAAAAGGATTTTTTCTTCTGCCGAAGCTAATACATGGGCACATGTTGTTATGACTTTTGACAAAGGAAGTGAAGTCATGAAAGGATATCAAAATGGAACACTTCAAAACACCCATTCTGATGTTGTTCTATGGGGCGACTTCTCTGGTCCTTTATATATTGGTTTTAATAATACAAATACAGCTTATTTCGATGGCTCTCTCTCCGACGTCCGCATCTACAACCGCGCGCTCACCACAGACGAAGTCACGCAACTCTACAACGAAGGAGGCAAAACCGTCGTCACTCAGAAACCATCCCTCGAGACCGGTCTCGTCGGACACTGGCCACTCAACGGAGAAAGCGAGGCATGGACAGAACTCGCCGGCGATGCGTGGCAAAATTCCACCGCATACGGACGAACCGCGGGAACCAATTATTTTTCACAAAATGGAAATACTATCGAAATAATAAACACCAGTGGCTCTTGGACTGGAGCGGGAAAAATGTACACCACAAGCGAAAAAGGGAAATACAAAATTCATATAAAAACTGATCTTTTGAATGGAAAACTAAAACCAGCTTTTCACTTATACAAAAATGGAACTCGCGTTTCTTACCCCGCCGTCCAAATTCCAACCACAGCAACCTTCACCGGGAACCACGCTTCTGGATTCAATTATGGAGACAAATCCGCTCTTGGAATTTATGAAGCAACTGACATTATTGACTTAACAAATGCACCCGATTTTGACGCCATTCACCTAGCAATACTTTCCGAATCAGGAACGAGTAGTCCCTATATCCGTTTTCAAAATACGGATATTTTTGTGAAGCAACTCGTAACGGCTGATTCAACGCCGTATGACAATCATGGAAAAATCAATGGCGCAGTTCTCTCCGCTGGACCAAATGGAGAAACCAATGGGGCGATGGGGTTTGATGGAGTGGATGATTTTGTAAATATAGAAACAGGAAATTCTTTGGACATAACAGAGGCTTTTACTACCAGTGCTTGGATAAAATTTGATTCTTTAACTATGGGGAGCTCTGATACAGGAATACTTACTAAATGGAATACTACTACCGGAAAATCATTTTGGTTTGGTTACAGAAACGCAAGTGGAAATAAAGGAATATCTCTCTATCTTTATAATGGAGCACAACAAGACAACTATCGCCAAGACTGGAATCCCCAAGTAGATACTTGGTACAATGTTTCTGCTGTATTTAACCCCGGAACTTCAGTAAAAATATATGTTAATGGAGAGGAAGACTATTCTCGAACCTCTAGCGTTTATTCATCCATCAGTTCATCTCCTACTCCTGTAAAAATGGGGTATGCATCTGGTTTTGCTTATTTTCCTGGAAAAATTTCTGACGCTCGTATTTACAACCGCGCACTCACAACTGAAGAAATCACACAACTCTATGAAGAAAAATCAAAAATAATGGGAAACAAAGTTCCATCACTTGAAAGCGGTCTCGTTGGACACTGGCCCCTCTCTGGCGGATATACAAATCCCAGTGTTTTTGCTGATATTACGCCGTATGACAATCATGGAACGTTTTATGGAACAACTCTTACAACAGGAATTCATGGGGAAGCGGGTGGAGCAAGGAGTTTTGATGGAATAGATGATTATGTTGATGTAGGAAATGTTTCTTCTCTATCTTATTTTGATGAATTCACTGTCAGCACATGGATAAATGCAGATAAATTTACTGATGAAGGAGTATTTACTGGCTGGGGAATTATAGGAAATGCTCAATGGAATGGGGGAGGGTATCACATGGGCATATTTAAAGACGGAAGATTTAACTTTACGATAAATGCAAATGGCAGCTCTGATGGCGCTTCTTTCTCGACTTCTGGATATAATACAAATGAATGGATTCTTTTATCAATGACTTACAAAGACAATGTGCTAAAAGGTTATGTAAATGGAGAATATAAAACACAAGATAGTGATGCAACATTAGGAACGTCTTTACAACATTTCTATATCGGAGATTCTCCTCAAGGAGGATGGAATCCTTTTCCTGGATCAATAGCCGATGCCCGCATCTA
>JAGYLK010000155.1 GCA_018401175.1 Candidatus Altimarinota bacterium | reverse complement strand
TATTGTAACACGACCAACTATACTTGACCCTGAAATAACAGGTGTTGCTGTGAATTATTTCGTTTCGTAAAAGGACCATTCGAATTGTATTTTAAAAGCCTTTTCTCGTTCTGATTCTTTTGATTTTCCGGACGCTCTCCCTTGAAAATTCATCTCTTTTGTGATATACTCTCCTGAAAAATTAATTTTCAAACAAATGAAACAGCAACAACACAAGTCGTTTATTCTCTCACATTCACCGGTAAAACATCCGATTGCAAATACCGCGGTCAGTGCTCTTCTTATTGGGATTGTGGTGGTAAATGTTGCCGTGCTTCTTGATGCGAGTGAAGTGCTTCAAACGTGCGTATTTTAAAGTCCCCCAATGCCGATACAAAACTTTCATAGGAAAAGTTTTCTCTTCATTTGAAGATTGAAGTTTCAAGTTTGAAATTTGAAGTCTGTAGTTTGAAGTTTGTAGATTGAAGTTTTTACCCAAATTTCCCTTGCTCTCACGTATCAAATCGGTACAATTCTTCCGATATAATTTTCGGAAAAAAGCATGAACACAAACTCAACATACGATGCCAGTTCTATTCAAGTTCTTGAGGGATTAGATCCTGTGCGAAAACGCCCAGGAATGTATATTGGATCTACCGATGCTCGTGGACTCCATCATCTCGTATGGGAAGTGCTCGACAACTCGATTGACGAGGCTATGGCTGGACATTGCGATCATATTGAAATGATAATCCATGAAGATGGAAGTTGTTCTGTAGCTGATAATGGACGTGGTATTCCGGTTGAAAAACATCCTCAAACGGGCATTTCTACGGTTGAAACCGTACTTACCGTTCTCCACGCGGGAGGAAAGTTTGGTGGTGGTGGATATAAAGTTTCGGGAGGACTTCATGGAGTGGGAGTAAGTGTCGTAAACGCACTTTCTTCTCGAACAGAGGTAACTGTCGATCGTGATGGTGGAAAATATTTCGTCGCATTTGAAGGAGGAGCTCCCGCCGAACCGTTAGCCAAAGTGGGAGAACAAACTCGCCAAGGAACGTTTATTCGATTTTGGCCTGATAATAAAATTTTTGAAACCGTTGATTTTGAATTTGATGCAATAAAAAAGCGGGTGCGACAACAAGCATATCTTACTCGAGGAGTAACCATAACACTCAAAGACGAACGAAATAATGAGGAAAAAGAATGGCAACCACAAATCTGTCAGTTCTATTTTGAAGGAGGAATTAGTTCCTTTGTTCGTCATATAAATGATGGAGAAGACGCCATTTCTTCTGTCATATCTGTGGATGCTGAGGAAGAAGATATTGCTATTGAGATTGCCTTGCAATACACGATGCAGTTTCGAGAAACGCTCCAATCTTTTACAAATAATATTCAAACCGTTGAAGGAGGAACACATGTAACTGGTTTTAACACGGCATTAACGCGTGTTTTGAATAAGTACGCACGAGAAAACGGATTGTTAAAAGAAAAAGATCCAAATTTTACAAATGAAGATGTTCATGAGGGATTAACCGCTGTTATCAGTGTCAAAATCCCAGAACCGCAATTCGAAGGACAAACAAAATCAAAACTGGGAAATTCAAGTGTTCGTGGTGCAGTGGATCGTATTTTTGCAGCCAAATTCACCGAATATTTGGCGGAAAATCCAAATGACGCAAAATCGATTATTAATAAGTGTGCTCTGGCAACCCGAGCGCGTCTCGCTGCACGAGCTGCTCGTGACACGGTTATCCGAAAAGGTGCTCTCGAAGGACTCACTCTCCCCGGAAAACTCTCAGATTGTAGTTCTAAGAATCCAGAAGAATGTGAAATCTATATTGTTGAGGGAGATTCTGCTGGTGGTACCGCCAAACAAGGGCGAGACCGTCGTACACAGGCAATATTGCCATTGAGAGGAAAAATATTAAATACAGAAAATTGTCGACTAGAAAAAATGCTAACGAATAATGAGGTAAAAAATCTGATTATTGCTTTTGGAACCGCTATCGGACAAGAGTTTAATCTTGAAAAATTACGATACCACAAGGTCGTCATCATGACCGATGCTGATGTGGATGGAGCGCACATCCGAACACTCCTTTTGACTCTTTTTTATCGACACTTCCCCGAACTCGTAACCGCCGGACACGTATACATCGCCCAACCACCACTTTTCAAGCTTTCAAAGGGAAAGCAAGCTTGGTACGCACTTACAGATGAAGAACGAGACACTCTTGCGGCAGAACATGACGTCAAGGGAGATAATATTCAACGATATAAAGGTTTGGGAGAAATGAATGCCGAACAACTCTGGGAAACTACTATGAACCCCGAAAACCGAGTAATGCTTCAGGTCACTATCGCAGATGCCGAAAGAGCAGATCATGTTTTCAAGGTGTTGATGGGTGATGATGTCGCACCCCGTCGAAAATTCATTCAAACGCACGCCTCAGAGGTGGAAGAT
>JAGYLK010000154.1 GCA_018401175.1 Candidatus Altimarinota bacterium | reverse complement strand
GGAGAGAGAGGGATTCGAACCCTCGGTACCCTTGCGAGCACAACACCTTAGCAGGGTGCCCCATTCGACCACTCTGGCACTTCTCCGTAACGCAAAAAGAACAGCGGCAGTGTACGCGAACAAACATTCCGGTCAAGAAATTCTCTCTTCTTTATTTCTCCCCTCTCTTTGTATAAGAGAGGGGCTGGGGGTGAGTCCGTGAAGTTTTTTTAGTTTTTAATTGTCAAACAATTGAACGAGAGTTATATTGAGCAATGACAAAATTTAACCCCCCTACAAATGTCTGACACAATAAAAAAGAAAATTTGGTTCAAAAATAAAGCCGTTGATCTCAACCGCATTGTTGAGGAATTCAATGCAGGGGAAGACATTTTGTACGATCAAGTAATGATCCCCGACGATGTATGGTGCAGCCGTTGTTATGCTCGACTCTTGGTGCGTCACGATCTCATTACAAAAGAAGAATTACAACAACTCGAAGGAGGGTTAGACGATATTTTGAAACTCTGGAAAGAAGGAAAATTTCAACTCAAAGTCGAAGACGAGGATTGTCATACCAAAATAGAAGAATATTTGATCGAAAAACTCGGTGATACCGGAAAGAAAATTCACACCGGACGTTCTCGCAACGACCAAGTGCTCGTCATGATGCGCTACTTTTTGAAAAACAAAGCCGTGGCGATGCGAGAAAAAATATTAGACGTCGCTGACGACTTCCTCGCCTTTGCCAAAGAATACGAAATGGTTCCAATGCCTGGATATACCCACATGCAAAAAGCCATGCCAACAAGTGTTGGGACATGGGCTGGAGCATTCGTAGAATCGCTCCTCGACGATGCGCGATTGCTGACCACGATTACAAACGAAATTATCGACCAAAACCCACTTGGATCAGGAGCAGGATATGGATCTCCATTTGATTTTGACCGAGATTGGCTGAGCAAAGAACTCGGGTTCAAACGCACACAAAGCAATCCTATTTACTGCCAGAATTCTCGTGGAAAATTCGAAGGACTTGTCCTCGAAGGATGCTGTAATATCATGCTTACCCTGAACAAATTTGCATCAGACATGTTGTTTTTTACCACACAAGAATTTCAATTCTTTGACATGGATGACTCTATTGCGACGGGTTCCTCCATCATGCCACAAAAGAAAAACCTCGACGTAGCCGAACTCATCCGTGGACGAACCGCAACGGTTTTTGCCTGTCGAAATGAAATGTCGATGAATATCATGCACAAAATTCTCGGATATCACCGAGACGGACAAGA
>JAGYLK010000153.1 GCA_018401175.1 Candidatus Altimarinota bacterium | reverse complement strand
CGATTAATCGCTTTTTGCGATTTTCACTCGTATTTTTTCCAAATCCTTTTTGGTGTTCCCTCCATGCCTCAATATCTTCTTTTGATGTTTCTGCTTGATGTATTGATCTTTTCTCCAAATCTCCCCAGGCCGCTTCTCCTAATGTATCTATGATGTACCGTTTCGCGGCATCAAAAACCTTCTTGTCTCGCTCCTCAACAGCAAAAAGAGAATCGAGCAGTTTTTGTGACTCAATCCCTTTTTCGAACCGTCCATCTATTTCGTTCTTCACTCGTTCGGTTGTCTTTGATGTCACGACATCAACAGTGTTCTGTGACAAAACTTCTTCCCCTCTCTTTTGCTTTTCACGCAATTCATCAATAAAAATCCGCTCTTCGTCGGTTAATATGTTTTCATAAAACCATTGTGCGTCTTTCCCCTCTGTTATTAATTTTTCAAAAAGAGATTTTCCATCCGTTTCTGTTTTCGATCCGTACCGATAATCATTTATGAATTTTTTTTGATCTGTTTGCGCTTGCTCATAATTTTGTTTTTTTTTCGTCGCCTCACCCCGCTTATCAGAAAACTCTCGGTAAAGTTGTTTTTCTTCTTTTTCAAATTCTTCAGAGGATACTTCCCACGCCTTTTTTATTTCTTCTTTTTTTTCTGGAGAAAGAAGGTCATTTTCAAGAAATGCGTCCACGGCTGCCTTCTTTACAGAAATTTTTTCTCTCAATTCCTGCAAAGGCTGCTTCAGTCTTTCTACTTCCCTTTCTTCCTCATTGGGAACATCCATTAATTCGCGAGTAAATCCCAGCGATTCAACTGGTTTCTCTTCTGTATGTAACTCTGAAAGAAAAGAAATCGCAGAAGATTTTGGACGAGCAGAAATTTTATGCCAACGCATATCAAGATCCGATATAAGATTCCCTATTTTTTCTTCCTGCTTTTTTTCCTGTCTCTCTCTTTTAACAATTTCATTTTCTGCTGCAGCGAGTAAAGCATCGAGATCGGTATTTTCTTTTGCCATGAAATAAATTTTTCACCTAAAACATTTATATTATAGAATGTTTATAGAAAATATGCAAGTTTTTAATTAATCTCAAAAAGCGTATAC
>JAGYLK010000152.1 GCA_018401175.1 Candidatus Altimarinota bacterium | reverse complement strand
TTCGGGACTTCCTCATCGATTAGAACATTTTTCTTCTGCGCATAACAGAATGTGGTGGGATGATGCGATTTGTACCAATCCAGAAGCAGCGATGGCGACGGTTCGATTTTTTGGGAAACAGTTAGGAGCTATTATTTTAGGCGGACAAGATCGGGGAATGGATGTGTCTCCATTGGCACAGTGTTTGAAACAATATGCGCCACAGGCAGTAGTTTTGGTATTACAATCGGAGGCAGCAGATCGGTTTCTCTCTGCTATTCCGTGGGCAAAACGGGTTTCGGATTTTGACGCAGCGGTTTCTTTGATTGTGGAACAAACGCCCGTAGGGACAAATGCAGTTTTGTGTCCTGCGGCACCGAGTTATGATCAGTTTAAAAATTTCAAAGAAAAGGGAGATGCGTGGCAGAAGGCGGTTCTTCAATATAGATAGGGAACGGATATATCCGTTCCTTACAAAAAATAAGAGAGACGCAGCATGCTGCGTCTGTGAATTGTTGAGTTGTTTCTAAAAGAAGTCGTCTTCCTCTGGATCAACGAGTCTTAATTTGATCGGATCTTCCTGCAAAACAACGAGTTCTGCACCACAAAGAGGACATTCAAGCATATCATCTTCCACGATATCGCTTTTATCGACATCGAATTTCCCACGACAATCAGGGCAAAAGATAATAATTTGTTTTTCCATCTGGATTTTTTTTACTTGAATTTCCCGAAAAATCAACAATTCTTTCGGAGTTTTTTTTGTAATTCATACACCTTTTCGAGTGCTTCTCTGGGAGAAAGCGAGTCAGGGTCAAGGGTGTCGAGGATTTGTTCTACTTCTGATTCGAGTTGCATTTCGATTACTTTTTCTACAACCCGTGGCGCAGAAAAGAGAGAAGGTTGTGGAGCATTCATTTCTTCTTCCTCCAATTTTTTTAATATTTCATGAGAACGCTGTAATACGGATTTTGGGATACCCGCCAATTTTGCCACTTCAATTCCAAAGGAATCAGAGATTCCACCGTCGGCTATTTTTCTCAAAAACACAATTCCTTCTTTGTTTTGAGCGACAGTTACGTGTGAATTTTTTCCTGCTTCCAAATTTTCAACGCAATCAATAAGTTCGTGATAATGGGTTGCGAAGAGTGTTTTTGCCTTTACTTCATTGTGTAAATATTCAGTAATCGCCCATGCGAGGCTTACTCCGTCAAAAGTACTAGTTCCGCGTCCAATTTCGTCGAGAATGATAAAACTTTTTTCAGTTGCAGCATTGAGAATGGCTGCAGTTTCTGACATTTCCACAAAAAATGTAGATTTTCCACCAGCAATATTGTCGCTGGCACCCACGCGAGTAAATATTCGGTCAACAATTCCTAATTCACAAGCATCTGCGGGGACAAAGGATCCAATTTGAGTCAGAAGAATAATAAGTGCATTTTGTCTCAAAAAAGTAGATTTCCCCGCCATATTTGGTCCAGTGATGAGGTGAAACCGAGACGAGTCTCCCATAAGTAAATTATTGGAAATAAATGGCTGATGAGAAATATGTTCAAGAACGGGATGTCGACCGCCTTCGATGCGTATAATATTTGTATCAGCAAAAACCGTTGGTTTTTTCCATTGTGCTTTTCGTGCAGTTTTTGCAAGTGTCAGAATCGCATCAATTATTCCAATTGCATCAGAAGCAATTTGAAGTTCTTCTATTTTTTCGAGCAATTTTTCTCGGAGAGTGAGAAATAATTTATATTCGAGTTCAGAGGCCTTCGCTTCAGCAGAGAGCACTTTTTCTTCATGTTCTGCAAGTTCTGGCGTGGTAAATCGTTCCGCATTGACGAGCGTTTGTCGGCGTATCCAGTTTTCTGGAACTTTGCTCATATTTGCATGGCTCACTTCGAGACAAAATCCGAAATTATTTGAAAATTTAATTTTTAACCCATGAATGCCGCTTTCCTTCTTTTGTTTTTCCAAAAACGAGGAGAGCCATCCATCGGCATTTTTTTTCAAATCTCGTAATGCATCGAGTTCTTGATTGTATCCATCACGGAGCATTCCTCCAGCCATAATTTCTAGTGGAGGAGAATCGACGATTGCTCTCTCTAGTTCTTGTGCGAGCGATTCAAATCCCTGGAGAATAGTTCCATGATCTCGGAGAAATTTTTGTTCTGCGGTTTCACACCATTGTGCGAGTTTCGGAAATACATTTAATGATTGCCCAATCCATCGTAAATCCCGTGCGTTTCCTCTTCCCAGAGCAATTCTGCCAAGTGCGCGAGGAAGATCGCAAATGTTTTGTAGTGTTTCCTCTACAGAAGAAAGTTTTAGTGGATCTCGAAGAATGTCTTCTATGGCGTTTGAACGTTCACAAATGGCGTTTATCTGCAGAAGAGGTCGATATATCCAATTGCGGAGGGTGCGGCTTCCCATGGCGGTTTTACTTTTTTCAAAAACAGACCAAAGGGTGCTCGCACTTTCATCATTTCGTAGGGGAGAAAAAATTTCTAAATGTTGGAGGGTTTGTGCATCGAGGAGCATCGTTCCCGATCCGTCATAGCGGATAATTTTTCGTACATGTTGGAGCTGATTTTTCTGTGTTTCTTTGAGATAGTGTAGAACAAGAGCACTGACTTCAATCAATGGGGCAATATGATCAATCGCAAAAACAGAAAGATCTTTTATCGCAAAATGTTTCAAGAGTGTTTGGCGTGCATCATTTGTTTTGAGTTCTTGTCTGGGAGTATGGAGACATGGTGGTAGCTTTGCACAAAATGCCTCATCTGCAAATATGTCGCTTGGAATCAAGAGTTCATTTGGAGTAAGTCGGTATAGTTCGTCGAGGAGCGTTATTTCATCAGGGAATTCAGCTGTTCGGAATTCTCCAGTAGAAAGGTCTGCGAGTGCGAGTGCGAATTTCCCTTTTTCTTTGATAATTCCGGCGAGAAATGAATTTTTATCTGGGGCGAGATTCCCATTTTCAATACTTGTTCCGGGGGTTACGACGCGTACGATTTCCCGACGCATCATTTTTTTATCCTCGCTTTCTACTTGTTCGGCGATGGCGACTTTGTATCCATTGGCAATGAGGATTTCGAGATATTCTTTTGCTGCGTGGTGGGGGAATCCACACATAGGCATTGCGTTTTCCGTTCCCTTGTGGCGTGCGGTAAGGGTTATGCCGAGAACACGACTTGCAAGTTGTGCGTCTTCAAAAAACATTTCATAAAAATCTCCGAGTCGGAAAAAGAGAATTGCGTCGGGCTGCTGTTTTTTCAGTTCCCAGAATTGTCGTTGAACGGGGGTGGACATCGTGAAGAAGGTACAGGGAGATTTGTTTTTTTTCAAATCAATTTTTACCGGAGGGGGGGGGGTC
>JAGYLK010000151.1 GCA_018401175.1 Candidatus Altimarinota bacterium | reverse complement strand
GAAATATTCAAAATAGAAGTATCAATCAAATTGCAGACCGTTTTCCCATTTTCTCCTGGCGCACGAGAACAGATAGAGGCTCGAAGTTGTCCGGCAGCGTTGTAAAACTGGTACTTTTTCTGCAATTCCTGTATTTTTTCAGAAAGGTCAGATACCGATATTTGTTTCAATGCTTCTTCGGTGTCTTTTCGTGCCCAGTATTTATCAAGATCGTTGAGATAGGGCAGTTTGTCGATAAAGGCACAGAGTTCGATTTCTTTCTGTTTTTGAGGACTTACAGAATCAGACACAGGGGCATCAAATCCTTCATGTGCTAGATCAAACGAAGTTTCAGAAAAGGAGGTATCCATTTATAGAACTCTACTCGGTGTGGGATTTTTGGCAAAATTTTTAATTTAAAGTAGGGAACGGATATATTCGTTCCCTACGAGATCCCTCCTTACGTCGGGATAAATTCGTCCAACAACTCATTCTTCGTTGGGACTCATTTACATCATGCCGTGCATTCCTCCCATTCCACCAGGTATTTGTCCACTACTATCATGAGAGCAACAACTTTCTTTTTGTGGCGCATCTGCGATTGCGGCTTCTGTTGTCAAAAAGGTTCCGGCAATCGATGCGGCATTTTGCAATGCTGATCGTGTTACTTTTTTCGGGTCGATAATTCCTGCTTTTACGAGATTTTTGATTACTCCTTCGGCGGCATCAAATCCGTCATCTTTGTTTTTTGATTTCAATATGTCAGCAATAACAACTGATCCTTCGAATCCTGAATTTTCTGCAATTTGTCGACATGGTGCTTGAAGTGCGCGCATGACAATTTCTACTCCAACTTGTTGTTCTTTTTCTTTGAGAATGAGTGTTTTCAATACTTCTCCGGCGCGAAGGAGTGCCGTTCCTCCTCCTGCTACAATTCCTTCTTCGGTAGCAGCTTTGGTTGCGAGTACGGCGTCTTCAATACGGTGTTTTTTTTCTTTGAGTTCTACTTCTGTTGCAGCCCCGACTTTTATCACGGCTACTCCACCTGCCAACTTTGCCCGTCGTTCAGCAAGTTTTTCTCGATCATAGTCTGATTTGGAAGCGTCCATTTCTCGTTCAATTTCTTTGACCCGATGTTCGATATCTTTTTTTGCGCCCACTCCATCGATAATCATAGTGTAGTCTTTTCCAGCCATTACTTTTTTGGCACGTCCCAAATCAGCAAGTCCTGCATTTTCCAATTTCAATCCTACTTCTTCAGAAATAACAGTTCCTCCTGTCAAAATGGCGATATCTTGAAGCATTGCTTTTCGGCGCTCTCCAAATCCAGGTGCCTTTACGGCAAGGACGTTAAATGTTCCGCGGAGTTTATTGACAATCAACGTAGCAAGCGCTTCGGATTCTACATTTTCAGAAATGATAACGAGATTCTTTTCTCCAGATTGCGCTACTTGTTCGAGGAGAGGAAGAATTTCCTGAATGTTTGATATTTTTTTATCGGTAATAAGAATTTTTGCATTTTCAATTTCGGCCGTCATGGTTTCAGGATTGGAAACCATGTAAGGAGAGAGATAGCCATTGTCGAATTGCATTCCTTCCACCACTTCCTTTTCAAGTCCCATCGTTTGTCCTTCTTCCACTGTTACGACTCCATCAGCTCCTACGGATTCAAACACTTCTGCAATAATTTTTCCGACTTCTGAATTTTGAGCAGAGATAGTTGCTACTTGTTCAATTTTTTCTACAGAATCAACTGGTTCTTGCATTTCCTCTAATTGTTGTACGACGTTGGCCGTAGCAATATCAATTCCAATTTTTATTGCCATTGGGTTGGCACCGGCGGCAACATTCTTGAGTCCTTCGCGGATCATAGCGTCAGCGAGAATCGTTGCAGTAGAAGTTCCGTCTCCTGCGACGTCATTTGTTTTCGTTGCTACTTCTTTTGCCAGCTGTGCTCCCATATTTTCGAATTTGTCTTCGAACGAAATTTCTTTGGCAATTGTAACGCCGTCGTTGGTTACCATTGGTGCGCCAAATGATTTTTCGAGGATTACGTTTCGTCCTTTTGGTCCCATTGTTACGCGTACTGCATCAGCGAGTTTTTTAACTCCATTTGCAATTTTTGCGCGAGCGTCGTCTCCGAAATGAATGTCTTTTGCCATTGTTGTAAGGGGTTAAAAGAATAGAGAGGGACAAAATATGTTTTGTCCATACAAAATCAGTTTTTTATATAAAAATCTCGAGAAAGGGGAGTAAATTCATGTTTCAATAAGAATGCAATAATCTGTGCTTCCAAGTGCATTTTACTTTTTTGTTCTTCGGGAATTGACTGTATATGTTTATCGAGCTCGGATTTCCAGTGTTGTGGTTCTCCCGTAAAAGTAATGGAAATTTGCCATTGTTGATCTGGCATAGGTCGTTTATCAATCATTGCCGCAATCGGTGTTTTTTTATTCATATTATTTCTGAAGTGAAGCGGAAGTCCCGCTTATGCGGGATTCAATAGCTAAAAGAGAATCGATTCCGAGAACGTAGAGTTCTTTTCCATCGACCTTTATTTCTGTGGGAGCGTATTCTCGAAAGATAACAATATCTCCTTCAGCAACATCCATCTCCGTTCGTTTTCCTTCTACAAGTCGTCCCGGACCAACGGCTACGACTTCTCCTTTGCGAGGCTTTTCCTTGCTTGCTGTGTCGGGGATAACAATTCCAGAAGCGGTTGTTGTTTCTGCTTCGAGCGGTTTCACAATTACGTTATCGCTTAATGGAATCAGTTTTTTCATTATGAGAGGGGTTAAAGTTTTGTGTGCGACAAAAATTTAGCAGTCGTTTGCGGGGAGTGCAAATTTTTTTCCGAGAATTTATATTATTCCTATAATTTTTCCAACAAAAGCAAGGTAGAGGACGAGAAGCCCCAGCCCTTCCCATCGACGCATTTGATCATCGTGGAGGGAAAAGATAAAAGCAAATGTGGCAACACCGAGAAAGGGGAGTCCTATCGTCAGTACGGTCGAGGAGACATGGAGTGTTCCGATTAATGAAGGAATTCCGGCAACAGCTAATACGTTAAATATATTTGATCCGAAAATATTTCCAATAGCGATTGAGGGTTTTCCTTTTTGTGCTGCACGAACAGAAACAATTAATTCAGGGAGACTCGTTCCGACCGCTACTGCCAGCATGGTAACGATAGCGGGAGCTATATTGAGAAGTTCGGCTACTTTTATCACAGACATGATGGTATAGTCCGCTGCAAAGTAAATTCCTACGGTGCTCGCAACGAGGATACTCCATGTATGCCAGTGTAATTTTTTTCTGAGACCGTCTTCGTCTTCTTTGTCACTACTTCCTTCGGACTGATCGCCTTTAATCGTGTAGAGAATAAAGAGAATCAATAAGCCGAGGAGAATTATTCCTTCCCACCGGGTTATATTTCCGTCGTATGCGAAGAGAAAAAAGAGTCCGGTGGAAATAAAGAGAAAAGGAAGGTCCACATCGACGAGTAATGATTTTACTTTTATTTTTTTGCAAAAAATTGCGAGGACTCCACAAATGAGAAGAGTATTTGCTATATTTGATCCTACGACATTATCGATGGCAAATGAAGCAGTGCTGGGATCGTTTTGTAAGGCGGTAATAATCCCGGTTGCGAGTTCGGGCATAGAACTTCCAATGGAAATAATGGTTGCCCCAACAATAAAGCTCGATAGTCCAAAATATCGTCCGATTTTTTCTGCAGCAAGAGTGAACCAGTCAGAGCACTTTATCAGTGCTACAAGAGAAATAGCCAAAATTCCAACCCAGAGAAAAACCATAGTATTGTCTCAAAAAATCAAAAAGAGTGTACGGATTTAGGAGTGCTTTGTACAATTGAAGTGATGAAAATTTTAATGATTTTGGCTTCCAAAGATTTCCGTGATGAAGAATACTCATTTCCACGAGAAGTTTTTGAGAGAGAAAAAATGACTGTTATTACCGCCTCTACGGAGAAAGTTTCCGTGGGAAAGTTTGGTCTTCGAGTTTCAATTGATAAACAGCTTCATGAAATATTTGCCAAAGATTTTGATGTAGTATTTTGGGTTGGTGGTGGGGGATGTTTCGCCTTTCAAGAGAATAAAGAGGCAAAGAGAATTGCGCGAGAATTTCTAGAACAAGAGAAATTTATAGCGGCTATATGCGCTGCACCGAGGTTATTGTTGGCGTGGGGTGTTTTGAAAGGAAAGAAAATGACAGGCTGGAATGGAGATGG
>JAGYLK010000150.1 GCA_018401175.1 Candidatus Altimarinota bacterium | reverse complement strand
AGGTCTCTTGTTTTGGCGGCTGCTTCAAATTTTTTCTCTGTGGCGAGGCGCATCATGTTTTTTTTCAGATGCTCAATAACGTCCTTCGTGTCTCCTTTTAAAAATTTCTTCATTCGTTCTACGTCTGCTTGGTATTCCTCTTTGGATATTTCTCCTGAGCAGGGAGCGGAGCATTTCTGAATATGAAAATCAAGACACGGAAGTTTTCGTGCTTCTGGATTTTTTATGACTTTTGTTTCTTCAAATTCCAGTTTACAAGTACGAATTTTGAAAATCTTCTGACAAAACGCGATCATGCTGCGAAATTTTTTTGCACTGGTGTGTGGTCCAATATAAGTACTTCCGTCACGCACAATTCTGCGTGTTATTTCAATTCGGGGGAAATATTCATTTGTAATGCGTAAATAGAGGAAGTTTTTATCATCTCGAAGAAGAATATTATATTTTGGTTGATGTTTCTTGATAAGATTATTTTCGAGAATGAAGGCTTCCATTTCACTCGTTACAATTCGTGTCTCAATCTGTGTGATTTTTTTCACAAGAGCGGTTGTTTTGGGCGATTTTTCAGTTTTTTGAAAATACGACTTTACCCGTTTCCGTAGGTTCTTTGCCTTTCCTACATACAATATTTCATTTTTTTCTCCACGAAAAATATAACACCCCGGATCTGAGGGGATTTTTTTTGCATCAAACTGGAAATTGTTTTCGGGGTTGCTCATATCGTCCTAAATGGTATCATTCCTGCGATGACAGATAAAGAAATTTCGAAAACAGAGATAGAGGTGTTGGAAGAGCGTGCCGATTTGGCTCGATCCGAGGCAGATCGTTCAAAGAAAGACCTTGAGCGGTTATTGCGCATTTTTGATATGGTAGGATTCAATGATTTCATGGAATACTTGTCCTCTCCGCGCAGAATTCTTCTGTGGAATTTTATCGCGGGAATGGCCAAAGGATTTGGGATTGTCGTTGGAATGACACTCGTTGTGGCACTATTGGTATGGTTTTTGACAAAAATGGTGGATTTCCCCCTAATTGGAGAATATTTTGAAAAAATTTTGGAGCTCATTGATAGCGCCGCTCCTGGATCTGTTTCTTCTCTCTAAAATGAAAGAACAACTACTGCAATTTTTAATACTTTTTATAACGATTTTTTCTCGATTTTTATACTGGGCTATTTTTCTTTATATTTTATTGTCTTGGGTTTCCCGAAAAAAAACACCCTTTTCAAAATGGCTTCAGGCATTGGTTATTCCGCTTTTGAAACCCTTTCGATTTGCGAAGCTAGGAATGTTGGATTTCTCTCCGGTGGTGGCTTTATTAGCTATTGAATTTGGGACGGGTTGGATTATTCAATTTCTTTCACAATTTCTTGCTTCATGACGTTGTATTTGCAAAACACATTGTCGGGAAGGAAAGAGGAGTTTGATCCCATTACTCCAGGGAAAGTGAAGCTCTACTCTTGTGGTCCAACGGTATATAATTTTGCGCACATTGGAAATTTTCGGAGTTTTTTGACATCGGATTTACTTACTCGTGTATTGAAATATTTGGGATATGAAGTGACGAAAGTGATGAATATTACAGATGTTGGACACTTGACGGGAGATGATGCGGCTGATGCCGATGGAGAAGATAAAATTTCAAAGAAGGCGCGAGCAGAAAAAATTGATCCGTTCGCCATTGCGCGGAGATATGAAACGGCTTTTTTTGAAGATGCAGATATGCTGCGTCTCCAGAAGGCTGATTTTTTTCCGAGAGCAACGGAATTTATTCAGGAGCAGATTGAGTTGGCGCAAATTCTTATTGATGAGGAATTTGCGTATGAAAAAAATGGTTCAGTATATTTTAGAACGGCTACATTTAAAAAATATGGACAACTTTCTAATAATAAATTGGAGGATTTGATTGCTGGAGCGCGTGTTGAGGTGAATTCAGAAAAAGAAGATCCGTTGGATTTCGCCTTATGGAAAAAGGCAGACGCGTCGCATCTCATGCAGTGGGAAAGTCCTTGGGGAAAGGGATTTCCCGGATGGCATATTGAATGTTCGGCAATGAGCCGGAAATTACTCGGAAATCATTTCGATATTCATACGGGAGGAGAAGACAATGTTTTTCCGCATCACGAATGTGAAATTGCGCAGAATGAGTGTTCGAATAAAGGAAAAAAATCAGTGAATTATTGGTTGCACACCAAGTATTTGCTCGTGGGAGGAAAGAAAATGTCAAAATCGGCGGGAAATTTTTATACCATTCGTGATTTACTCGCGCAAGGATGGAAAGGACATGAAATTCGGTTAGCGCTTTTATCGGCGCATTATCGGTCGACACTTGATTTTTCAATGAAATCATTGGAGCAAGCCCGGGCTTCCATTGCTCGCATTACAGAAGCGCGTCGTGTGTGTGAGGAGATTGATCCAGCCGTTCCAAATAATTGGTCGGAAGAATACAGAGAAAAATTTGTTGCTGCGTTGGCAGATGATTTAAATGTTGCGGAAGCTTTAGCGGCGACGTTTGAGATTACGAATGATGTTTTGAAATTAGCGGCGAAGAAGAAACTGACTCCTGAAATTGCCGCGTCAGCACTGGATTTTTTTGAGAATGAGTTTGAGGCTATTTTTGATTGTTTTTCGGAAATGGTGGAATTGGATGATTCGCAACAAAAAGAAATTGAAAAATTATTATCGCAGCGAAAAAAGGCACGGGAAGAAAAAAATTGGGGGGAATCTGATCGGGTTCGTGAGGAGCTTTTGAAACGGTTTAATGTAGAGGTGCGTGATGCGGGAGATGCTCAAACATGGAGTGTAAAGTAAGTACAGATAGAGAAGAATCACTTCTCATACATTGGAAAAAGGGGATGGGTCGCGGAGGGGAATGTGTCAATTGCTGAGGTGATTAATAATATTTCTTCGTGAGAAGTTCGAACTTGGATTGGTTCTGAATTTGCCAATTTTCTCAAACAAACTACACTCGTCCCGATGTTGGAATATTTACTCTTTGTGTTGTTTTCAGGTGCGGGGCAGGAGATGCTTTCACAGTTGAATGCTCAGGAATTGCCTCAAATTGAGATTTTGCAGCCAGTGGATCTTCCGCAAATTGAGGCAGGAAAGATAGCACCAAAATTATTGGCAGACGAAAAGACTGCTGTGTTTGCGCAAGATATGGCGTCAAAAAAAACACTTCTTTCCCAGCGCGCCGATCGTTCTCAGCCAATTGCGTCTATTACCAAAATAATGACCGCGTTGGTTATTTTGTCGGAGCATACATTAGACGAAGTGGTGACAGTTCCGCTCGAGGCGACAGAAGTTTTGGGAGCGGAAATTGGAGTGTATCAACATGAAAAATTAACGGTGGGGACTCTTTTGCAGGCATCACTTATTCCTTCGGCAAATGATGCGGCGGTAGCTCTGGCGGTATGGGATTCGGGGAGCGAAGAAGCCTTTGTCAAGAAGATGAAGGAAAAAGCTCAAGAGTTGGGGATGACGACGGCAGAATTTTTTAATTCTACGGGGCTTGATATATGGGATGAAGAAAAAAAAGCATGGTATGGAAACAAAATGAGCGCTCGTGATGTTGCGCGGATGGCTCGGGTTGCTCTCCAAAATGATTTTTTTAGAAAGACTGTGTCGCAGCGTCATTTCTGGGGGACGAGCACTGGAGGAGAATTTTTTCATGAAAAGGAATCGACGAATCAATTATTTGATACGTTTCTCAATCTTTCTGGGGTAAAAACAGGATATACGCAATTAGCCGGACAGTGTTTTGTTGCCCTTGGGAAGACGACTGATGGACACGAGGTGTTGACAGTTCTTTTGGGCTCAGCGGACCGTTTTGGAGAAACCAAAAAACTGATTTCGTGGGTGTATGATTCGTTTACGTGGAAGTAATCAATCTTCAAACTGCAATCTTCAAAGTTTAAATTAAGAATTATAAAAAAAGTTTTGACAAAATTTTTAGTCCGAGTAAAACGCTCTCGCAATTGCTTCTCATCAGCGGTGCGACTTCCGAGGACGTGAAGTCGTGTCATTGCTGAGAAGCTTTTTTGTTAGCAGTATTTTTTCAAAATAGATTCTCCGACACGGATTCCATCAATGGCTGAAGAAACGATTCCTCCGGCATAGCCAGCACCTTCTCCTGCAGGATAAATTCCAGAAATATTGCTTTCCATATTTTCGTTTCGTGTCATTCGAATCGGTGCGGTGGTTCGGGTTTCTACTCCGGTGAGTACGGCATCAGGATGTGCGAATCCGCTTATTTTTTGGTCGAGATGAGGCAATGCCTCGCGGAGACTTTCAATGACGTATTTTGGCAAACATTCTGCCAAGTTTCCGGGTTTCACTCCAGGGAGATAGGTTGGTGTAATACTTTTTATCTGTGTAGAAGGTCGTTCTGCGAGAAAATCTTCTACCAGTTGAACAGGGGCAGAGAAATTACTTCCTCCTGTAGTGTAGGCAAGTTTTTCCCATTTTCGCTGAAATTCTACTCCCGCGAGTGGATGATCCGATTCGAAATCCTGCGTGGTTATAGGAACAAGTAAGGCGCTGTTTGAATTCTTTCCGTCTTGTGCATATTCACTCATTCCATTGGTTACGACTTGTTTGTCTTCTGATGTCGCGGCAACTACATATCCGCCGGGACACATACAAAAAGTGTACACCGAGCGATTGGTTTTACTGTGAGACACTAATTTATATCGTCCAGTTGGAAGATTTGGATGATTATAGAATGTGTCATATTGAGATTTATTTATCATTTCTGCCGTATGTTCGATACGTACGCCGATGGAAAAATCTTTTTGTACGATATCGATCTTCCTCTGTAATAACATTTCGTAAGTGTCACGAGCAGAGTGTCCGATAGCAATAATAAGATCATCTGTGGGGACTTCTTCTTTTCCATTCACAATAGCAGCAACTACTTTCCCGTCACTGATCTTTATATCAGTCAGAGTTGTTTCAAATCGAACTTCTCCGCCGAGGCGTATAATGTTCTCGCGCATATTTTTCACAATATCACGGAGTTTGTCAGTTCCAATATGTGGCGTTGCATCCCAGGCAATTTCTGGTGGAGCTCCAGCTGCAATAAATTCAGTAAAAACATGATTTATGAGCGGATTATTGATGAGGGTGTAGAGTTTCCCGTCCGAAAAAGTTCCTGCGCCGCCTTCGCCGAATTGTATATTGGAGGAAGGAAGAAACGTTCCTCCAGATTGAAAAGACAGAACATCTTTGACACGTTCATCGATATTTTTTCCTCGCTCAATAATAAGCGGATTACATCCTGCTTTTGCCAAGAGCAATGCACAAAAAAGTCCGCTTGGTCCCATTCCGACGACAATGGGACGGTGTTTCAATGTGGCTTCTGAAATTCTTGGAATGTCATACTGAGCATACTCTTGCTGTCTAACGCGGTGGTGTATGATATTTTTTTGTACGTGTTTTGGGACCTGTTCTAGTTGTTTCAAATATTCCGCTGCGTTTTCGATTTCTACATCGACGGAGTAAATGAAATAAATCATCTGGCGTTTTTTTCTCGAATCAATCGCGCGTTTGGCAATGGTAATGTTTTGGATTCGCTCGGGTTTGATGCCGAGTATTTTGGCGACTTTGTTTTTCAAAAGAGATTCTCCTTGATCCAGAGTCAGAGAGAGTTGTTCAACGCGGATGAGAAGGTTGGAGTCGTTCATATTCGGAAACAGAATATGAAAATCGTTGAGAAAGTCGAATTCGTATCACAAAAGTAGTAATTACTTACTTATAACATCTTCATTTTGGATGTCGAAATCAACAGAATAGGTCGATTTATTTCGTTTTATTTTTCCCCATACTTCGAGTAGTCGATCGGATTGTGCATCGATTGTTGTTCCAGTGAAAAAGGAAAATCGAGCGGTTTTCTTGGAACCAATTGCCATGTGACTCACGATTTTATTGTTTGATGTAAGAATTAAATCATGAAACACATCAGAAAATGCCCCTACGCCATCATTTTTTAGATACAGGGTGTCGAGTTCTATGGATTTGCTTTCCTGATTTCTCAATCGAAATCGTCCTAATTTTTGCCATCGTTCGAGTCGCAATCGGGAAGGCGTGAACGGAATTTTTTCAATTTCAATGGCTTTGGTTTCAAAAGAAGATGCTTGTGTTATTTTTTCTTCGCTTTGTTGTGCCACGTCGAGCGCATTATTTGATGCTGAGCTTACAATTTCTATCAAATTGAGGGCAATCGTTCGCCCCATTCCTTGTACATCCAGATTTGCCGTGACGGTGATGGTTTCGGTAGTGCCAGCGGGAATTATAAAATTCCCAAAAAAATGAATTGTTGCGGTATCATTGGTGAGTATGGGGAAGCTGCGAGAGTACACGTTTTTTCCGGTTGCGCGTATTGATTTTACATCTTGTGAATTGCTCAATCCGGTCCGTTGAAACACTAGCTTTTCAATGGTGATATCTTCATTTTTTGCGGTAAATGTCAGTTTTAGAATAGGAATTCCAATGGCTTCTTTGGGCACTATTTTGGGAGTGATGGATTGTGTGGAAACAAGTAGTTCTCCTCCAGCGAAGGCAGTTGTGGCGAGGAAGAGGAGGGCAAATAACAGCTTTTTCATGAGACGAGTATTGCGGTTTGGACAAAGATTGCAACAGTTTTCCCTTTTTTCAAAGAGAATTATTCTTTGATTATTTTTATAGCTTTCCCTTCTACAATTGCTTGTCCAATTTTTTGTTGTGCCACAGAGAGAATTCGTTGTAATGTGCTTTGTGAAGTTTTCATTTTTTTTGCGGATTCAATTTGACCGAGATTTTCTACATGTTTTAATCGTAAAACCTCCCATTCTTCGTGTGTTATTTCTATGTTTTCGAGAGAATGTAATGGAATTCCCTGCGGTTTATAAAATGTTATTTTTGGTATCTCACTGATGTGTCTGGATCCTCGTGGTCGTGGCATTTTATTTACGATTATTCCTGAGAATTTTCTTTGGCTTTGCGAATAACGTCAAGTCTTTGCAACAAAAGTTTTTCTTCTTCATCAAGGGAAGAATCATTTTTTTTGTGCATGAATTTTCCTTGTCCGCGAAGACAACAAAATTTTCTTGGAGAAATTTCTGCTTGAGAGCATGTTCCTTTTCTACGACCAGTAGCACCATTTCCTTCGGGACCAGTTCTGTCTAAATTTGGCATGATGTGTAAATTAAAAATAAAATCATTTTGAATATATACCCATTAAAAAAAGTGTCAACAAAAAAATGATTCGTGCGATTGTATTCCTATTGTTTTAGGAAGAGGGAAGAGTTTTTTATATTTTGGAGGAGTTGAACCCACTACCAACCCCGCTGTATAGCAGAGCTGCTCTAAACATATTTGGAATGGTAGGCCAGGTGGGAGTTGAACCCACTACCAAGGCGTTATGAGCGCCCTGCTCTAACCGGTGAGCTACTGGCCTGTATCGGGCTGATTCTATCTATAAATACAGTAAATTCAACACAAATTATATTCTTATTATATCCATCGCTCAGGATGTCCTCCTTTTTTTATTTTCTTCTCCAATTCTTCGGCTTCTTCTTTTGATTTACATTCAATAAATTTTGCAAGAGTGAAGTCTCCAATACGTTTTGTTGTATGGCAAGTTCCATCCTTGTGTTGTGCCAGTCTTTGCTTTAGATTTCCTGTAATCCCAACGTAAAAACGATCTCCTTTCAGAATATAGACGCAATATTTTTTTTGCTGCATTTTTGGTTGAAAATATTACCAACTCCGCTGTATAGCGGAGCTGCTCTAACCGGTGAGCTACTAGCCTGTGTCGGAAGAATTGTATCTATAAATGCAGGAAATTCAATATATGTTTTGTCCTTTTATATATTGTGCAGGATGTACAGTTTTTGCCGACGAAGGGAAAAGTATTTTTGAGGAGGACTCAATTGTTCAAAAATAATTATTGCTGTATTTTTTTCTAAAGATGATTCATCGCTTTAATTAGTATACATAAAATCAGTTTGAATAATTTTAACTTTATCTATGTATTCCTCATCCATATCTATAATTTCTATAGAAAGTCCTAATTCTTTAAAATCAATTTTTTCTCCTTCGTTGGGAAAACGGTGTAGTTTATCTAAAATCAACCAAGAAAGTGTTTTATTAAGTGGAATTTCTTCGCTATTACTTATTTCATGATTGAAAATTCTAAGAGCTTCAGATAATAAAACATCGCTATTACAAAATAATTCCCCATTTTCATTCTTTCGTATTTTTACTTCAATTTTATCAGTTTCATCTTCTATGTCACCGAATATTTCTTCTACAATATCTTCTAGGGTTATCAACCCACTTGTTTCTCCAAATTCATCTAACACAATAGCCATATGTACTCGTTTTTTTTGAAATTCAAAAAATAAATCGTCTAAAATTTTACTTTCGGGTATTTTGAAAGCTTTATGAGAATTGAATTCTTTTATTGAACGATCCAGGTTTTGAGGATCTGTGATGTAAGGAATGATTTTTGGAATGGAAATAACACTATCTATTTCACTGATATTTTCCTTATAAACGGGAATTCTAGACAATTTTGAATCAGCCGCCAATTTTAGTAAGTCTTTCACCGTGGCATCTTCAGCAATAGCCACAATATCGCTTCTTCTAATCATTATGTCTCGTACTTCTTTGTCATTCAAAAGCATTAAATTTTTAATCATTTCATATTCCTGAGACTCCAATGCCCCTTCTTTTTTTCCCAAATAGAGCATTGCCCCTACTTCTTCTTCAGAGATATTACCTTTGTTCTTATTGCCCTTTTTAATTATTTTATCAATTGATTGTAAAGCATGAGAAATGGGTAAAACTATTGGATATAAAAAGTAATAAAAGAAATACAGAATATAGGCGGAGAATTTAGCAAAGCCAATAGGAAAAAGAATGGCTATTTTTTTGGGAATAATCTCTCCAAAAACCAATATTGAAATAGTACCTATACTAATAGCATAAAACAAACCCTTTCCTGTTCCCAAGGCAGTAGTGGCAATAATGGTTATGTAGGAACTAATAATAATATTGACCAAATTACTCAAAATAAGGTTAATAGTAATAACAACATCTAATCGATCATAAAGAAAAAGAGTAATTTTATTGAGATGACTTTTCTTTTTCCGTAAAACTTCTGCCTTAGAAGGAGGAATTGAAGTATAAGCAGTTTCCGCTCCGGAAAAGAGGGCAGATAAAAAGAGTAGAAATATGATAATTATTACGCTGGAAACCATATGGATATGTTAAAATAAAATAATTTAAAAAACCAAATTAAGAATACCCATTTTCTTAAAAAATATCCACTCCTCATTCCCTCCTAAATATCAACCCGCAACACATACCACATCGTCCCAAAAATCTCCCGCAACACAAAATAAGACTCCTTCACATACCGACCATATTGATACGAAGCAGCGTGTGTTACAGTATTTAATCCAAGTTTCCAAGCGAGCATACGGATTCGTCCCAAATGAAAATCATTTGAAACGAGAATATACGAACGATTTGGGTCGAGATTTTGCAATGTCGCCAACGTGTTTGTTCCCTCTATGTCCAGCTCTACTTTTTCACTCGGAATACCCGCATTTTTGGCCATTTTAGCCATTACTTCCGGTTCAGCATCAGCACCAGAAAAAACGAGACAATCAACACTATTTTTTTCAAACAACTGAATGCCCGCGACGGTTCGGTCGGAGAGCGCATGACTCGGGCGTCCGCCTTTCCATACGGCGGCCCCAAAGACAACGGCGCAGTCGGCGCGTTCAGTTGCTATTGCATTTCGATTTATTTGTATCCACCATGTAGCACTTCCGAGGAAGACTATCCCCAGGAAAAGAGCTCCTCCAATCCATCGCTGAATGCCTTTGTGAATCATTTTTTTCGAACAAAGCGTTTCTTTTTCTCTGGTGCGTCGTTGATCAATTTCTCACATTCCTCGAGTGTGAGTTTCTGTGGATCTTTGTTTTTCGGAATTTTGGCATTCTTTTTTCCATCAGTGATGTATGGTCCATATCGTCCATTTAATACCTGAATGTCAGACTTATCCCACGTCTGTATCATTTTTTCGGATTCAGCCTTCTGTTTTGCCTCAACGAGTTCTTGCGCTACTTCTTCGGGAATTGTAAATGGATCATATTCTGCAGGAATGGAAACAAACAATTTTCCTACTCGTAAATATGGACCAAAGCGTCCAAAATTGGCAGAAACCTTTTCGCCATCAGGAGTTTTGCATACTTCCCGTGGCAATTTAAACAACTCGAGCGCTTCTTCCAGTGTGATCGTTTTCATACTTTTCCCCTCAGGAATGGATGAGAATTGTGGTTTATCTTCATCGTCTTTTGTTCCGATCTGAATCATTGGTCCAAATCGTCCGATTCGGGCGATAATGGGTTTTCCGGATTTGGGGTCAATTCCCAGTTCGCGGCTTTGTTGCGCTTCGCTTCGGTCAATACCGCCGGCGTCTTCAATAGTTTGATGAAATTTTTTATAAAAATCACCGATCATTTTATTCCAAATAGTCGTTCCTGCGGCGACAGCGTCAAACTCTTCTTCAACTTGTCGAGTAAATCCGTAGTCAACGACATCTGGGAAGAATTTTACCAAGAAATTCGTAACGACTTCCCCCAGATCCGTGGGAATGAGTTTTCCTTTGTCCGAACCGGCTTTTTCTATTTTGGAGCTTTCTGTGATTTTATTTTTTGTAAGCGTCAAAACGTTTAATTCTCGTTCTATTCCTTCGCGATCTCCACGTTCCACGTATTTTCTCGTTTGAATGGTGGAAATAGTTGGCGCGTAAGTCGAGGGACGTCCGATTCCTTCTTCTTCCATTTTTTTCACCAGAGATGCTTCGGTATAACGTGCTTTTGGTCGGGTAAATGTTTCGAGGGCCGTCATTTCTGTGAGAGAGAGCGGTTGTCCTTTTTTGAGTGGCGGGAGCATTTTCCCAAACGCCTCATCGGCGTCGTCTTCATCTGTTCCTTCGAGATAGGCTTTCAGAAATCCATCAAAACGGATTACTTCTCCTTGTGCTTCAAGCGTCTCTTTGGTCGTAGAAATAGAAACGGTTGCTGTTGTTTTTTCTAGTTGTGCGTCAGCCATTTGGCTCGCGACTGTTCGTTTCCAGATCAAATCATAAAGTCGTTCTTCGTCGCGATCTCCACTCACAGAATGATGATTCATGTGCGTTGGACGAATTGCCTCGTGTGCTTCTTGGGCTTCTGCGTTTTTGGTTTTAAATTTCCGTACCGTGACATATTGTTTGCCATAGGATTTCTCGATCTCGGCGGCAGCTGATTTGATAGCAAAATCAGAGAGATTTAATGAATCGGTACGCATGTAGGTAATGTGTCCGGCTTCGTATAATTTCTGCGCCACTATCATAGTTTTCTTTACGCCGAAACTTAATTTTCGGCTGGCTTCTTGTTGTAATGTAGAAGTCGTAAAGGGTGCGGCTGGAGATTTTTTCCCTGGTTTCATTTCCAAATCAGCGACAGCGAAGTCCGCTCCATTACATTTTTCCAAAAATGTACGTGCACTCTCAAGAGTATTTATATTTTTTGGTAATTTTGCGGTCAGAATTTTTCCTCCTCCAAGATCGAAATCTGCTGCTACACGGAATGATGATTGTGCATTATGTGCGTCAATTTCCTGTTCTCGTTCCACAATCAATCGCACGGCAACCGATTGTACTCGACCAGCGGAGAGTCCGCTCTGAACCTTTTTCCAAAGCACTGGAGAGAGTTCATATCCGACGAGTCGATCAAGAACGCGTCGCGCTTGTTGAGCGTCTACAAGTGGCTGGTTTACAGTACGTGGTTTTTTAATCGCCGCAGTAATGGCGTCTTTTGTGATTTCATGAAATACAATTCGTTTTGTCTTTTTGCTATCCAATCCCAGCGCTTCACACAGATGCCACGCGATAGCTTCTCCTTCGCGATCTTCATCGGCCGCGAGCCATACTTCGTGGGTTTTGGCTAATTTTTTAAGTTCATTTACGGTTTTCTTTTTATCGTCACTTATTTCATATGTTGGTTCAAAAGTTCCGCTTTCGAGATCAATATTCATCCCTTTGCTCGGGAGATCCCGGATATGTCCAAAAGAGGATTTGACAATAAAGTCAGGTCCTAGGAATTTCTCGATAGTTTTGGCCTTTGCGGGGGACTCTACGATTACAAGATTTTTTGCCATGTGTTTTGGGAGTTTGTTCTCGCACAGGGTAGTGGATAATTTTTTGTTTGGCAAAAGTTCAAAAAAGAAAAGACCAAAGAAGCAGTTACAAAGGTCCGCATGATATTTTTATTTCAAAAGAAACAAAGAAAAGGGGATGAAAGATTTGTTTTTTGCGAAAAAGTAAAAAATTCGTACGCTGAGAGCGTGAAAATCCTCGCGTTCGAAACCAGTTGTGATGATACGGCCGTTGCCATTGTAGAAGATGGGACACGAGTTTTGTCGAATATCCGTGTGTCGCAAGTAGAACATTCACAGTTTGGCGGGGTTGTTCCTGAAATCGCGGCGCGGCTCCATGCTGAAAACTGGAAAGGTGCGCTGGAAAAATGTTTGGAAGAGGCTTCGTTGACAGTGGAAGATATTGATATGATTGCCGTTACTGCGGGACCAGGATTACAAACGTCCCTTTTGACGGGAACGACGGCAGCGAGCTTTCTCTCGCAGTTTTTCCACAAAAAAATAATCCCAGTGCAGCATATCCGAGGACATATTAATTCGATTATTTTGGATCGAGGACCTCTCCCCGACTCTTTTCTAGAAAGAGAGGGGGAAATACAATTTCCTGTTTTGGTTCTCACTGTTTCGGGAGGACATACGGACATGTTTTTACAGTCCTCTTTTACAGATATTCAGCGACTTGGTGGAACACTCGATGATGCTGCAGGAGAGGCGTTTGATAAATGTGCCAAGATGTTGGGACTCGGGTATCCCGGAGGACCGATTGTTTCTCGTGAAGCGGAAAAAGGAGATAAAAAACGATTTCGTTTTCCTCGTCCGTATTTGGGAAAAGAATCATTGGATTTTTCATTTTCCGGGATAAAGGCGGCGGTGTGGAGAGAGATTGAAGCGGCGAAGGAAACTTCAACCTTCAAGCTTCAAACTTCAAATGAGAAGATTTTGAACCAGATTCAGCATGACCAAAATGAGCAATTTATTGCCGATGTGTGTGCAAGTTTTGAGCAGGCGGTGGTGGATGTTTTTGTGAAGAAAGTTGCTCGTGTTTTATCACGATATCCAGAGGTAAAAGCAGTTCATTTCACGGGTGGAGTTTCGGCGAATAAGGCGATTCGAAAAGCATTGGAAGATTTATGCGTAGGGGAAGGTTTTAAACCTTCCCGTACAGAAAAAAGGAAAATTTCATTTCGTGTTCCGGCGAAGTTTGAATATTGTACGGATAATGCGGCGATGATTGCGGCGGAGGCGTTTTTGCAATATCAAAAAAATCCAGAGATTGCACAGGTGCAGTTCGTAGATGCGAATCCGAGGTTGGGGGTGTAGATTTTGATTATTGTATAATTGTTTATTTTATAAACATCCCCTTCTTTTTTATGTTCAAAAAAATAGATTCCCGCCTGCGCGGGAATGACATCACTATTTGATTTGTGCGAGAAACTCCTGTCTCAGAGCAGCATTGGTTTCAAATTCTCCTTTCCAACTCGTTGTCACCGCTTCAGAAGTAGGATTC
>JAGYLK010000149.1 GCA_018401175.1 Candidatus Altimarinota bacterium | reverse complement strand
TTTTGGGCAGAAACAATATCAAATCAAAGCCAAAAGCTTATGAAGAGATTCGAAAACAGTATAGCTAACAACTAGGTAACAACGAAGCCAAAAAAGTTGTATGCTACCCCATTGGGTAGCCTAGCTATCAAGAAAGACGTTGCAACTGATGAGCGCATCGTGGGCGAAAGCCAAAAAATCATCTCCCTCCTCCTTCCAGATTACTATCTCAAAAGGAGGAGGTTTTTTCTGTTGAATATCACATCGGTTTTCTGTACAGTCTCCGCAATGAAACGTTTGCTTGTGGGAGTTTTCTTTTGTTTTATTGCTACAGCATCTGCTGCGGCGGAAGTCGTGAAACCCATTACGCTTATATTTGATGATCGTTCTATTACGCTCGATTTTCAGCTTCAACCGGAGCTTCTACAGCAGACTCCGATACATTTTCTGAGAATTGGAGAATTGCGAGTTCCTCTTCATTTAGAGGGGGAGTTGCCACCAGCAGAGAAATTATTTGAAATCGAAACTCAGTTTGTGACGCGGATTTCTCCAGAAAACTTGAGAGCGGCACTTTCCGAAATGTCCATTGTTCGTGAGCCGAAACAATCTTCAGTGACAATTTCTCAAAATGAAACAGGCGCAATTCAATTTGGGGGAACACCTCATGATGGATACGAAATTAATATTGATCGCCTGGTGTTATTAGTTGATACTGCGATTATAGCGGAGAGAGAGAATGTTCGTGTCCCGGCACGAAAAATATTTTCTCCCGTTACGGTGACAGAAGAATTACAAGATCGCGGAATTCGTGAAATCATTGCCATTGGGGAATCCAATTTTTCCGGTTCATCGAAAGCGCGTCGAAAAAATATTGAAGTTGGTGCATCAAAGTTTAACGGAGCAATTGTTCCCTCGGGGAAAACATTTTCATTTAATGAAATATTGAAAGATGTCGAGCCTTCAAGTGGATTCGTTCCAGAATTGGTTATCAAGGGAAATACGACCGAAAAAGAGCAGGGAGGAGGTGTGTGCCAAGTTTCAACCACGGCGTTTCGTGCAGCCTTGACCGGTGGATTTCCAATAAAATCGCGACGCGCACATTCCTATGCAGTTCCGTATTATAAACCATATGGTATTGACGCGGCAGTATATCTGGGGCAACTTGATTTCCGATTTATGAATGACACAGAGGGGGATATCTTAATTCAGACGTTCATTGAAGAAGACAATCTCTTCTTTGTATTTTACGGAACTGACGACGGGAGAAATGTTCAATTAGAAGGACCATTTATTTCCGATTTCAAAAAAGCGCCTACGCCAATAGTGTATGCGACAGAAGATTTACCCGAGGGAGAAACGACATTGATTTCCTCACAGCATCATGGATTTCGCGCGGAATGGTGGCGATATATTTCTCATGATGGAGTAACAGAGCGAGATGAATTTATTTCAGAATATCGTGCGTGGCCAGCCAAGGTGTTGCGAGGGACAAAGAAACTTGCCACAGAGGGATAAAAAGAACACGCAATCCTATAAAATCCCCTATTTTTTGTTGCCTTTTCCCTTCAAATCGCTACCATATTCCTGATTTTTTCGCACATAAAAAATGACGGACGAAAACGATAAAAACAGCTTATTTGACATTGAGTCACTTGAACCAGAGCAGCCAGATTCCGATGAGGAAGTTTCAGAAGAGGAAACTCCCATTGAAGATGATTTAGTTGACATGGTGGCGACTCAGATGGTTCCTACGGGCCCATCAATTGACATTGTTACTGACATGGAGAAATCATATATCGCTTATGCAATGAGCGTGATTGTTTCTCGAGCGCTTCCAGATGTTCGCGACGGTTTAAAACCCGTACACCGACGGATCTTGTACGCCATGCATGAAAACGGTCTTCGTGCGGGAGCCAAGTATCGAAAATCAGCAAATGTGGTTGGTGCTGTTCTCGGGAAATATCATCCGCATGGAGATTCTGCAGTGTATATGTCAATGGTTCGTATGGCACAAGAGTTTAGTTTGAGATATCCGTTGGTGGATGGACAAGGAAACTTTGGTTCTATCGATGGAGACAATCCCGCCGCAATGCGTTATACCGAGGCGAGGATGACGCGCATTGCTGAGACAATGTTGGCCGATATAGAAAAAGACACGGTAGATTTTCGACCAAACTATGATAATACCGCCTTTGAGCCAAGCGTTTTGCCAAGCGTTTTGCCACAGCTTCTTTTGAACGGAACGATGGGAATTGCCGTGGGAATGGCGACAAATATTCCCCCACATAATCTAGAAGAGATTGTTGGAGCGACCAAACATTTGCTTCGAAATCCAGACGCGACGATCGACGATTTGCTCAAATACGTAAAAGGTCCTGATTTCCCAACATCAGCAGAAATTTATGATGGGGGGTGTTTGGCAGAGATGTATAAAACGGGACGTGGGGGAGTGATAATGCGAGCGAAGACAGAGATTGAAGAAATGAAAAATGGGAAATTTGCGATTATCATTACAGAAATTCCGTATCAGGTTAACAAAGCAGAGCTAGTGATAAAAATCGCGGACTTGGTTCGAGACAAAAAAATATCTGGAATTACTGACCTCAGAGATGAATCAAATCGAGAGGGGATTCGTGTTGTTATCGAATTAAAGAAGGATTCTTTTCCCAAAAAGATATTGAACCAACTCTTCAAAATGACGCCACTTCAAAAGGCGTTTAATCTCAATATGATTGCCTTAGTTGATGGGATTCATCCAAAATTATTGAATTTAAAAGAGGTGCTACAGCATTTCATTGATCATCGCTATATTGTGATTCGACGTCGGACAGAGTTTGAGCTCAAAGTGGCGCAAGATCGCGCACACATTTTGGAGGGGCTTATGATAGCACTCGATAATATTGAAGAAGTTATTGCTATTATTCGTGGTTCAGAAACAAAAGAAGAAGCGGGAGATTTGTTGCAAAAAAAGTTTGGACTTTCTGATCGTCAAACCAAGGCAATTTTAGAAATGCGATTACAGACCCTTGCGGGGTTGGAGCGGAAGAAAATTATTGATGAATTGGAAGCATTGAGAGAATTGATGCAGAAATTACAAGGGATTCTGGATTCTACCGCAAAACAGGCAGATATTATCGAAGAGGAAATGCAGGCGGCGGCAGACAAGTATGGAAATGCTCGTCGAACGGTTGTTCGGTCACATGCTCTTGGAAAGTTCTCTGCAAAAGACACTATTCCTGACGAGGAAATGATTGTTGTCCTTACCGAACAAAATTATATAAAACGAATCGCTCCATCCTCTTTCCGCTCTCAAAAAAGAGGAGGCGTGGGAGTCGTAGGGGCAAAAACAAAGGACGAAGACACAATTGCCAAAACAGCATGCGGAACAAATCATAACGATCTCTTGTTTTTTACTTCTACAGGCAGAGTATTTGCCCTTCCCATGTATGATATTCCCGAGGCAAGTAGAACAGCGAAGGGAACTCCAATTGTGAATTTATTGCAATTGCAAGAAAAGGAAAAAGTTACAGCGCTTCTGAATTTATCAAAATCAGAAGGAGAATATATTTTCTTTTGTACAACGGGCGGGACAGTAAAACGAGTGGCCCTCGACCAATTCATAAATGTTCGTCGAAGCGGACTTATCGCGTGTGGATTGCGAGACGGAGAACAACTGCTTTGGACTCGAGTTTCAAACGGAGCGGATGATGTCTTTATTGTAACGAGAGAGGGAAAATCGATTCGATTTAATGAGAATGACGTTCGTGTAATGGGACGAAGTGCTACCGGAGTGAGAGGAATAAAATTAAAAGGAGATGATGAAGTGGTAGAAATGGATGTATTGCGAAATTCGGAAGCAAAACTTTTGGTGGTAATGGAGAACGGATTAGGGAAAATGTCGAAAGTAGATTTATATCGAAATCAATCTCGAGGAGGAACGGGAATAAAAGTGGCGAATGTGACCCAGAAAACAGGGAAAATTGCGGGAGCAAGAGTTATCGATCCCGACATGACTGCTGACTTATTGCTTGTTTCAGATAAGGGGCAGACCATCCGTATTTCTCTCAATGACGTCAAAACCTCTGGACGCTCAACGCAAGGGGTTATACTCTCTCGTCCGGCCCAAGGAGATAAAGTTTCGTCGATTTCATTAATTATTGAGTCAGAAAAAGAGGAAGAAACAGAAGAAACGGATGAGTAGTTTCTTCTATGAATCAAAGAGCAACCTTTCTCTCGCAGGAAGGTTGTTTTTGAGTATTTGCCACTTTGAAATTTTTTAAGAAAATTTGCATTTTTCATCAAAAAATAGACAATCCGTGGCGCGTGGGTCGGTAGCTCAGTGGTAGAGCATCTGGCTCTTAACCAGTTGGCCGTGAGTTCGATCCTCACCCGACCCACCAGAAAAATTTGGGTATGCCCTTGTGGCATAGCCAAGTTTTTCTATTGACCGTAGGTCAAGGAACTCAGTGAGTTCGAAGGCGAGGAGCTTGCGACGAGACTCAC
>JAGYLK010000148.1 GCA_018401175.1 Candidatus Altimarinota bacterium | reverse complement strand
GATGTTGTTGTATAGGGAAAACATGTAAGAAATAGGTTCACGTTCAAATATAAAAAGCGTCCTGCAAAAAGCGGGGCGTTTTTTGTTCTGATGAATATGGTGCTTCAGATTACAGTGCAGAAAGACACCCCCCAAAATCCCCCTGGTCAGGGGGATATAATAGAGTATGACATCTTGAGGAAACGATAAAAATAAAGATTCAGGCTGCAAATCTGAATCAGCGGAGCGAGGGTTGTTTATTAATTAATAGCGGATTCAATTTTGTAAATTGAATCACGAGACTTAATGCGTATTTGAAAGTTAATAGAATTACTTCTGATAATTTGTATTCAAAAAAACAGTTATTCCCATTCCAGCGTCTATAATATCAATAATTTTTTCCTTTTCTAAAATCAGATATGCAGATAATTCACTTTGGTTTGAATGATTTGATGAATTTAAATATTTATCTCTTATTGATTCATTTGCGAAAAATAATTTATCCCCCACAATTTCTACCATCTGGTCAGCAGGTTTCCCTACAGGAGAATATCCAAATTGTTGTAATACTTTGCAGACAAGAGGCTTCTTTTGATTTTTGGTTCGTGAAGTTGATAGGTTATTTTCCTTCGAAACATCCTGATATAACTGGAACATTTTCTTTGAAATACCCATTCTTCGAAAGTTTTCCTTTACGAACATTCCTGAAAAATCAGCTCGCGTGAAATTACCTCCAATTTTAAAAGCGAGATAAGCAATTAGTTCTTGATCATTCAAAAGCTGAATGTTTACTTTATATCCTGATTTTTCAGGGAATTTTTTTAGTGAAAATTCACCGTATTCAGCGTCACATAAGTGAATATTTTTTTTAAATTGTTCCCTCTCTAATTCAATCATATTATAAAATTAATTATTTATTTAAAATTGTCAATTAATTTAAAATTAGTAAATTATTCACGAGAAATTAATGTTTTCATCTCTTCTTTTTTTCTCTACACTTCTGTCGATGGACACAATAACATATATATTCGGCGGACTTATTTTGGGGGCACTGGTTGTTGTAATCGTTCTTCAGGTTCGTCCGAGGGGAATAAATCAAGATGAAAAAGGAAAAGTAGAGAATTTGGAAAGTGAAAAAAAAATACTGGTTGAAGAACGTGCTCGCTTGATGGCAGAAAGAGATCAAAAATTATCAGAATTGGCAAAAATACATTCAGAATTTGATAGAGAAAAAAAGGAGCGGAGTGAGCTCGAAGGAAAGGGGAAAAGTATGTTTGTAGAAAATACGAATTACAAAAATGACATTGCTACTTTGCGAAAGGAGAATGCGCAGCTACAAGAGAAAATTTCAAAATATGAAGCAGAAAAAAAACAGAATGAAGAGAAACAAGAGGAGTTAATCAAAAAGCTTTCGCATGCTCATGAGAAATTCGAAAGTGAACAAAAGAGGGTTATTCAGGAAGATGAAGAAGATCGAAAAAAGAGTCTTGAAGAGCGAGATCGAATGTGGAATGATCACGAAAATTCAGTTCTCTCTCTCCTGCGCGAAACTTGTCAAAAACCAGGAATCGCCTTTCGTTTTTTTGATAACAATAATTTGCCAGAAGGATTTCATGGACAATTTAAGCCAGATTTTTTAGTTGAATTTATGGGGCAATATTTATATTTGGATGCAAAAGTGTCGCGTTCTGAAAACCTGGAAACATATTTAAAAACACAATTCAAATCAACGGCAGAGAAGCTCAATAAATTTGAGGGAAAAATTTATAAAAACGTGTTTTTTATTGTTCCCACGAATGCGATTCCTTCGATCAAAAAACGAATGGAAACAATAGAAGGATTTAATTTTTTCGTCATTTCTCCGGAGGCAATCGAGCCAGTTCTTTTTGCGTATAAGAGAATTACAGAATATGAAGGCATTGAGGATTTTGATCCAGAGGAAAGGGAAAAAATAGTTGAAGTTCTCGCAAACTTTGAACATTTTATAAAAAATCAAAACACTGTGAATATATTATTCGCGCAAAAGGCATTTGATATTCTCCAGAAGAAAGAAGTTCTTTCCGAAGATTTTTTGAAACAATTTGAATTGGAATTAAAGAATTTGAAGCCCGTGAAACTCAAAGAATCTGATTTCAAAAAAATGTCAGAGTCTGTGGAAGAACAGAAAAAAATAGTCCATAAGTTGACTGCGCCAGAAGTAAAAATTTCTCAAAAATCGTTGGAAGAAGTAGAACAGGCAACATTGATAGACTAATTCTTTTGCAATAATCCAAAATCAAAGAAGGGAGTGAGATTTTTTTGTCGGTATTCAAATTCAATAATTTTTTCTCGTCCACCAGCAGATCCTTTTGCGCGGACAATTGTTTGTGGTGGTGCTATTTTTCCCAGGGTAGAAAATGTCCCCGTAATATCGCTTGTTCCAAAATTCGTCAGCGAGAGAAAGCATCGTGTTTCGTCAGAAAGAGAATCCAGGAACGCTTGAATAGTCTTGGTTCCGATCTGTGTGCCGTTGTCCCATGTGCCAGAATCACTTCCGGTTATTTCATTTGAAGTGGCTCGCGATTGGAGCATTTCTGTTTTTGAAGAATTTGCCTGAGAACATTGGAATTTCCATTGCAACATATTTGCCAGCCCCGTTCCGTTGATGGTGAAATTTTGGACTTTTGTGGGCGTTATTTCAAAAGAAGGATCTGGATCATTTCCGAATTGCCAACGGATTGAGTTTTTTGGTTCAAGCAGAAAGGGAAAAGAAGATTGAGAATTTTCCACGGTTACCGTTGTGAGAGAAGCGTGAGGGAGGATTGTTTCTTGATTCAAAATCCAGTTGGTTGGTTCTGTTTTGAGCGCCAAAAGTGCTTGTTCAACTCCTGATTCTGCTGCGAAATAAGAGCGTTCGGCGAGAAGTAAATCGGCAGAAAACTGGAGTTCGTTGGAAACAATCTTTGTCAGAGCTAATGCTAACGCTAACAACATTCCCGATATGATAAGCGTTGGGAGGAGAACTGCGCCGTCGTTTTTCACTGAAAAATTCATTGAATAATGCGTGAAGAAATGGTGGTGCGTATGGGGATAGAAACACGAGGAACTTCTGCTGTCGTGCGTTCACTCACCCGAATTTCGAGGTGTACTTGTGGCTGAAGCGTATTGCTCAAAGGAGAAACCGTAAATTCGGCATCTTGTACCATGAGACTGCTAGAAAATAAGGGAGCATCATTCATAAAGAGCATTCCCGCATCTGGGTCAAAGGAAAAAAGCTCTGTTTCTCCCAGTGGTAAGGCGTGAAGATTTGAGTCCTCAATACGGGTATAATCAAGAGATTGTGATCGAATACGATCGGCAATACGAATAGTTGCAAAACTCAGTTCTCGTTGGATTTGGCGCGTGAGGTCGAGTTGCTGTTTTATTTTTCCGAGCGTGAGAAAACTCCCCATAACCGTCGCCAAAATAATTCCTCCGATGGTTATCGCAACAATCAGTTCAATGAGCGTGAATCCGGTTGTTTGGCGATTCATATTTTTCTCCAATCAGTGAGTATCTCATCCAAAAATATATGTTCAGTCCCGCTTCTGCGTGGCCATGACACTTCACAAGTAATGGCTCGTTCTTCGCCATTTTTTGTGGTTGTCATTGTTCGTGAAAATTTTGATGCTTCTCCAAAAAGAGGAAGCAGGTGTTCCCCGTTTTTCATTGCTTTAATCGGCTGAGAGAGCGTGTCGCATTGTTCAGGTGTGGGAAATTCTTCAAAAGCACAATCCCAGGGAAGATGTTGTCTCCATGCTGAATCGCGGACGTTTCGCGCCAATTCCATGCATTCTTGCGCGAGATATGTCGCCGTGAGACGATCTTGATTTCGTTCGACAGCAGTCGCCGCTGACCAAATCAATCCCGTCGCTCCAGCAAGAACCGCAGAAAGAACCACAAGAGAAATAATCACTTCTATGAGAGCGAATCCGGCAGACGTGTTCCTCATTCTGTTTCGGGGATGAGGGTTTCTACGAGCCCAGAGGCGTGGTACAGGATCATTTGTACCGTGTAATTTTTACTGTTCAAACGAATCAGGGTCTCTCCTTCTCGTGGGTCAATATCTCCGTAAGGAGGCGTAAAAGTTATAGAAAAATCTTCTTCAAAGGTAACCCCTCGATCGAGGTGATGACAGGTTTCGCTTTCTGTATCGCAAGGAGTGTTTGGTGTCACTCCGTTCGGAGGCAAAACAGAAAAAGAGCGACTTCCTGCCCAACCATGAATCGTTCTCGTTTCCGGATGTGATCGCGCAAAAGAAAAGGTTTTTCCAATAGTTGTTTCTACCAATTGTTGAGAATATTGGAGGCGAGAAGTTTCTATGAATCGAGAAAAACTAGGGCCTGCAATTGCGGCGAGTATTCCCAGCAGAGTAAAAACAACAATCAGTTCAATTATTGTGAAACCGGTTTTCAGCTGTTTCATCCGGCAAAAAGAGATTGCATTTGGAAGACGGGAGTCATAATTGCGAGCGCAAGGAAAACGACAGCAAGTCCGACAATCACTATGATAATGGGTTCTACGAGTTGGGTAAGTGTTTTGAGCTGTGATTCCACTTCTGTTTCATATTGATCGCCAATTTGTAATAATACTTCAGAGAGAGATCCGGTTTTTTCTCCGATTTCGATCATTTCTGCCAGGACGGGGTCGAGAAATTTTTGTTCCGAAAAAGCTACATGTAACAATTTTCCATGTCGGATGTCGCGCTCAATAGTGAGAATGGCATCTTGTTGAACAGGAGAAATGAGGACGTCATGAAGAACGCGCAGTGATTTTTCAAGAGGAATCCCTGCCGCAAGCATTGCTCCGGCGTTGTGTGCCAATCGCACGGTGTGAATGTTCCGAATCAAGTTGCCAATTCGTGGCAACGAGTGAATCCAGCGATCCCATGAGCGACTTCCCGTGGGAGAATGAATCCAGTTTTGAAAAATAGACCAGCCCGCAGCAACAAGCAGCAGAACAAACCACCAATAATATTGAAAGAAATCAGACAATCCCATCAGAATTTTTGTCGCAAGAGGGAGCTCAGATCCAAATTCAGTAAACAGAGATTCAAATTTGGGAACGACAAATATCATGACAATAGCGATTGCCAAGAAAATCATGACAATAACGATTATCGGATAGGTAAGAGCCGATGAAACACGGCGATCGAGTTCGATGTTTTTTTGCACCTGTTGTGCGATTCGGTCGAGTACTTCTTCGAGTTTGCCCGAGAGTTCTCCGGAATAAATCATTCGTATTTCGGACTTTCGGAATACGTATGGATGTTTGGACATGGCTTGAGAGAGCGTTGCTCCATTTTGTATCAAATCATATTCAATCGTGTCGAATACTCGGCGCAGACGGAGATTTTGTGTTCGTTGTGCGAGCATCCGGATGGCGTTTGTTATCGGGACTCCGGATTTTACCAACAAACGAAGGGAGTTGAAAAACAACGATCGTTCTTTGCTGGTGACGGGGGAATGATTGATCAAAAAATCATTTATTTGCTCATACCACGAAAGATGAGAGCGATCGGTCACTCCGTAAATGACTCGCTCAGGGGTTTGTTGTTTTTTCATGCCTCAAGAAAAAAGGCATAAAGCGTTATCGGCATCTCTGTTGTCGGAATCGATTGGGTGAAATCTGTGGTAAAAGAAAAATCTTTTACTCCCATAAATCGGGGATTTTTTTCTACTTCTGTTAGGAATTTTTGAATTTGTTCGTGTCTTCCCAAAAGAGAGAAACTAACGGATATTTGTTCGGCACGTACCTCTGAATTGTGTCCCAAAGAGAAACTCCATGCCGTCGGAATCTCGAGTCCTGTAGTTTTGGCTATACGAGAAATATCGTTTATCAATTCCACTTGTTTGGGAGAAGCGGGAATGGCGATTTTTGATCCGGTTATTTTTTCCGCATTTTCTAGTTCGTTCAGTCGTTCAATTTGTTGTTGTTTTTGTACAAAAAGTTGTTCATTTTTTATCTCTTTTTGTTTCACCGTTTGTCGAAGCGGATAGAACCCAAATGCTACGATGGAAATGAGAAGAACGGAAAGCAAGATGTGTTTGTTTTTCATGGCATTTTGGGTGAAAAATCAAACGTAATTTCTGCAGATTGATTGGCTTTTGCTATCGGGGGAGAGAGGACGGTGGTGCTTGAAATACGGAGATTTTTTACACGAGTGTCACTTTCAAGCTTTCCTATAAACGTCGATAAGCTGTTCCATGATGTTGTTTGGCAGGAGGCTGACACTTTTCCTCGGGAAAGTCCTACGCGAGTAAATCGAGCGGCTTCGGTTTCGAGATCCGATATCTGATTCATAATGTCTGACCACGCGGTTCTGGATTTTTCGGCACTCTGTAGTACTTCTCCGCGTTTTTTTACCAGTTGTTCGCTTCCGGGAGAGAGGGCTTTTAGTCGTGCGCTCGTATTCTCAATAGAGACTTCAAATCGCGCATTTTCCTGATTGAGCGCCCATATTTTCCATCCATAAAACAAGAACGCCAAGAGGATGACTCCGGCGACACTTCCCCACACAATCCAAAATCGTGTATCTGAAATATATTTTTTTTGTGTTTGTTCTTGCTCCATATCGCTTTTCATTGTAGGGTCGGCAGGACAAATTTACAAATTTTTTCTCTTCAAAATGATATCGCTTTGGAGTCCCGATAATTCCGCATTGGTATTGGCTCGAGCTATTTTTCGTCGGAATCCAAAAGCAGAGATTCGCCTTTTTCTTGGTGGAGGTCGTCCGCAAAATACTTTTGCAGTTTCTGATATTTGGAAGGGCGCTGCAGAAAAATCGCTTCAGAAATGTACACGTCTGGGAGTTGCGGTTGATCGGGCGAAGGATGAGGAGATTTCTTTTTTGCAAAATACTGGCAAAACAGTTGTTTCTCTTTCCTATGAATTACTTTCTTCATTTGCAAATAGGGGGCTTTGTGACACCGTAGAGTTCCGTCGGTTGGCTCGGAAATATTTGCGTTCTGCGCGTAACAATCAGTGTACAGGGGTTCTCTTTTTATCGGGAATTTTGGCGGATGAATCATGTTGCAAAATACTTGCAAAAATCTTAGGAACACAAATAGAACCAGTTTTTGTGACAGATTTCCTTCCGGAAGAATTTTTTGTCCCGGGAGAAAAGCAGCGGATTGAAATTTTTAGCGATCAAGATGAAGAGCGTGTTCATCAGGAGGCGGAGAGGTTTTTGCATATGAAGTTGGCAAAGGGGGTGGTGAAGGCGGCATAGAGTCGTTGCATGCATGGCTGTAAGGTATGGCAGTATTGGGGAGAGCGTTTGCCATGAGAGAGTCGTTGCATGCAACGCCTGTACGTATGCATTCGGGATGGATGAGAATTTTTAGTGAGAGGCATTGCGTGCAACGCCTGTACGAGGTATTTTTTGGAAGATGTTTCGGTTGAAAAAGAGCTCTTTATCTGGTATAATCACGCGATGAATCAAGATTTGAATGCCCACGATACGTCTCCTCTCGAGCAGGTGAATCGAGATATGAATCAACAAAAAGCAAAGCAGAGAGCGGCTTCCCTTGGATTGTCGTATGTTGATTTACGGCATTTTGATATCGCATTTGATGCTTTGCGATTGACGAGTAAGGAAATGGGAGATGAGGCAAAGGCAGTCCCCTTTTCTCTTTTGGGAAAGAAAGTAAAGCTTGCTTTTTTGGGGGAAAAATCAGCGCAAGCAATGGCGCTTGTGGAAGCGCTTGAGGCTCAGGGGTACCTTATAGAGTGGGTTGTTTGTTCTTTGGATGGATTTGAATATGCGATTGAACAGTATGATTCTCCAATGTTTAAGCGTCACAAAATTGAGGTGCGCACAGATATTGCGGAGACAAAAAAGCGAGAAATGACGGCACATTTGCAGGATTTTGCAACGCTTGAATCAAAACTCAAAACGCTTTCGGCGGGAGAATTGTTGACCGAAATAGAACTGTTGTCTGTCTCAGCGCAGGCGTCTGATATCCATCTTCAGCCAGAGGGAGCGGGGGTAATGGTGCGGGTTCGGGTGGATGGGGTGCTTCATGATGTATTGAATTTGCCGTTGAAAATTGCGGAATCGCTGGTTTCTCGTGTGAAATATGAAGCGGGGATGAAGGCAAATATAACGGCTGCGCCACAAGATGGAGCGATAGAATTTGAAGTAAATAATCGAAACGTAGAATTGCGTGTTTCGACTATTCCGACGCCAACAATAGAATCGGTTGTATTGCGTATTTTGGACTCCTCAAAAGGGATTTTAAACTTTTCGGAACTGGGATTTACGCCTCATGGAGAGCAAAAAATTCTTTCGGCGTTGCATCGTCACAATGGAATAATTTTGGTTACTGGGCCGACCGGGTCGGGAAAAACAACAACGCTTTATTCGATGTTGGCCGAGCTCAATAGTCCGGATAAAAAGTTAGTGACGCTCGAAGATCCAATAGAATATCATTTGAATGGTGTTTCTCAATCACAAGTGGATGAATCACAAAATTACACTTTTGACACGGGGTTCAAATCTCTTTTGCGTCAAGATCCGGATGTGATTTTGGTGGGAGAAATTCGTACGTTGCCGACGGCGAAACTTGCTTTTGAGGCTGCGTTGACAGGACATACGGTTCTTTCTTCTCTTCACGCAAATTCGGCTGTGGGCGCGCTTTCTCGATTACGAAATTTGGGCGTTCCCGATGCGAATACTGCGCCGACGATTTCTGCGATTTTTGCGCAGCGTCTGGTGCGACGGGTTTGTCCGAAATGTGCAACACATGAAACGCCGGAGGAAAATCCGCGGATACGCGTGGCGATTGATCGTTTGCGCAAACTTTTTCCCAATCAGGTGATAGCTGATACTTTTCCGGTTGCGCACGGATGCGAGGAATGTTCTGATACGGGATATGCAGGACAAGTGGCGGTGAGTGAGGCATTTTTGGTCGATGACGAGATTCGAACGATGATTTTGAACGGCGTATTTGAAACAGAAATTCTTTCCTATTTACGGGAAAATACAGATTTTCTTTCTCTTTGGGAGGATGGTGTTTTGAAGGTTTTGGAGGGGATTACGACGATTGATGAAATTGATCGGGTTATTGGCGGAGAATAGAAAACGAGACCAATCTTGATTTTTTAAATTTGTTGAGCATACTCGGGCGCGATGGGTGGACTTTTGATATCAACATTGTTTTGGAGCAGGGTCTTGGAAGTCCCTGAAAAAAATATGCCACAACTTCCTGCACACAAAGTATGGGAATTAACGATAAATGATTTTTCTCCTGAACCAGAAGTGATGTCTTTGCAACAGCTGATACATCAGCATCTTTTGCATGAAAAAACGCAGAGTTTGCCAGAAGTCCAAATAATCGTTCCTGTACAGAAACCACAGACCGTTCTCGTGGTTGCACCTCATCCAGATGATGAGATTTTGTGTTGTTCTCAAACCATCAAAAATCACTTACGGGCGGGCGATGACGTGACCATTGTCGTAATTACAAATGGGGATGGAAAAGATGAAACAAATCCAACAGAATCGTTGACCTATGGTGCTCGTCGACAAAGGGAATCTTTGTTGGCTTCAAAAAAATTAGGAATTCCCAAAGAAAAAATTTTATTTCTCGGGTTTCCTGATGGACATTTGCAAGATATAGAACAAAAAGGACAAAGTAGGAGTGTTTTTACCCAACTCTTTCAGACGATGCGGACGAGTTTTTTTCCGGAGACGCCTTATACGTGGAATGGATTACAGAAATCGTTGCAAAAAGTTCTGGAGCAGTCGCCGCCAGACATTGTGTATCTTCCTGGGCAAGAGGATACGCATCCAGATCACGATTCTACTGCTCGTGCTATTCGTGCCGCTGCCAAAACCAAAGGAATTTTTCCACAGTGGAATGAATATGTGGTTCATTTTCAAAAAAAATATTGTACGGCGCAGGCGGTCGATACAGAAAAATTAGAGCTTATCCGTATTTTTCGTTCACAGCGACACGACTCGTTTCATTCGGAATTCATGGATCAATTTGCTTCGTGTGAGGAGAACTTTAAAACAGCAAAGCAGTGAGGGTTTTCAAGAAATGAGTGGCAAGAGTTTGGCTTCTTCAATGGCCGGTCCGATGCCGCCAAATCGGAAGTTTCCCGGAATCAGTAATTCTTTGGCGACGGAGTTTACGTCTTCTTTGGTCACTTTTGCGACTTGGGCTTTCCAGTCTTCGTATGATTCGCGAACCGCATAGAGAAGCTCATTTTTGGCAAAGTGATGTGCGACATCTTCCGTGTCTTCGGTGTTGAGATCGGTTTTTCCGAGGAGATAATTTTTTGCATTTTCCAACTCCAGGTCGGTGACTCCGTTTTCGCGGACGTCGTCATATTCTGCTCGAATTGCTTCTGTGGCACGGAGAACGTCATCGAGTTTGACTCCTGCTCGGGTGGAGAGAAGTCCGGTGTCGGTGTATTCGTCGACGGTGGTGCGGATGGAATAGCAGAGTCCTTTTTGTTCGCGTACGTGCTGAAACATGCGACTCGACATATTTCCTCCCAAAATTACCGCGAGGACGCGAAGGGCTGCATATTTCTCATCACGCTCAGAAAGGGCGCGCACTCCAAATGAAAGATGATATTGCTCGGTTTTTTTCTCGCGAATACGGAATTTTTTTGTTGCCAAGTTGGCGTCAAAGGGCGTCATTTTGCGCTTTTGTTCGGCGTCTGGCATATCGAAATATTTCGCTACAGTTTCGAGCGTTTTTTCATTTACTGCTCCGGCGACGGTTATGACCATATTTTTTGGTACGTACAGCTCGTTTCGGTATTGTTTGAACTGAGCAGGTGTTACGTTTTCAATAAGTTCGCGCGTTCCGATTTGGTCGCGGCCAAGGGGTTGGTCGCCGAAGACAAGTTGTTCGAAATCCCATGAAATTTGGTAGGTCGGCATGTCGAGGTACATCGCCATTTCTTCCAAAATAACACCGCGCTCGCGGTTAATTTCGGCTTGATTTAATTGTGCGTGAAGGAGCATGTCGGAGAGAACGTCGAGGGATTTTTCGATATTCTGTGCGCCCGATTTTACATAATATCCAGCGTATTCTTTTCCAGTGAAGGCGTTGAATTCTCCTCCGAATGCGTCGACGGCTTCGGCAACGGCTTTTGGGGTGGGATATTTTTTACTTCCCTTGAAGAACATGTGTTCGAGAAAGTGAGAAATTCCTGCGATTTCAAGCGTTTCATATCGTGATCCTGCTCCGGCGAGAATCAGCGTCGTGACGACGTTTGTTCCGGGCATTTCTACCGCTTGCAGGCGAAGTCCGTTGGCGAGTGTTTTGGTATGAAGTTTCATTTTTTCTGGATAATAATTCGTGAAAAGTGTGGCAGAGCGGAAGGAATTTGGCAAAAGAAGTTGTCCGGGATTCAAGCCCGGGCTTGAATGTGGTTGCAAAAAATAAATTACATGATATAATAATAAAGTAAAAGGAAATTAAATTTCTTTCAAATGCTAAAAAAAGAAGACGTTACCGGAAAAGAACTGCTTTTGGGCGGGTTGCCTCTGGAAGAAAAACTCCCAACAGAAGTTGATTTCTCCACTTTTACAGATGAGGAGTCTGTCCTTTTGGAAAGCGAATTGGACAAATGGAAAGGAAAATACGGAGCCAGGGCAAAGGAGTGGAATGACGTACAGGATGATATAAAACGACGAATTGGATTGCTTATCCGGTCTAAGAGAGAGAATAATGTGAACAAAAAGTTACCAAAGAAAGTCCGGGCTTGAAATAAGTTGACAAATTTTAAAAAAAGTTTTAAAAAATAGGTAATGAAAAACCTATTGCGTCTTTTCTTCGTTGGAATTGCCTTCTTCCTCGCTGCGAGCAGTGTTTCTGCGAGCGGGTTGCCGCAGGCGAATTTTATCGTTTCTCCGGCGATGGGGCGTGTGAGTTCGGAATTCACGATCGATGCGCGGCAGTCGCGAAATTCGGCGGGGAATTTGGGTGGTGTGGAGATTCGATATAAGTTGACGTCTGGTGGGAATTGGTCGGAGTGGACGCGTCGAACGCTTCAAAAATTTACGCCGATGGATACCGGGAATATGCGGGTGACGGTGCAGGTTCGTGATATAAAGACCGGGCAAGTGCAGACAACCTTTCGGACAATAAAAGTGATTTCTTCGTGGTCGCGGCGCGCGTGGATTTCTGTGGAGGAGTATACCGCGGAAGTCGGGCAGCCAGTGGATTTTCAATTAGAATTGTCGTTGCAGTCATTTGATGATCCGAATGATGTGGAGGT
>JAGYLK010000147.1 GCA_018401175.1 Candidatus Altimarinota bacterium | reverse complement strand
GTACATCTCCACCTGTTGAGTCCTGATTTCAAGTCTGAACTCTAAGAAGATAAAGAATACTTGCCAATAAATAAGAATTGTTTTTTTGTGTAAATTATGATAATATGTACCTTGCTTCATAAACAAATACACAAAAAGCATGAAATCCTTCTTTAAAAGAAATCATTTTCCCACTGAAATCGCACAGAGATTGCGATTCTCATGGAGCCTACACTTCCTCTTTCAATTCGGATGGGTTATCTCATGGATTGTTGTAACAGCACTATTTGTAGAACAATTTGGATTAGAAAATCTTCTATTTCTCTTTGGTATAGAAGCGGGAACTGTTTTACTGAGCACAATTATTACTCATAATTTCTTTTCCCATATCTCTGCGAAAAAAATAGTAAATGCCTCTGCCCTCGGAATCATAATTCTTCTTTTGGGCTCCTTTTGGGCAAGTCAGGCAGAACAGGTATATATTCTCTTTGGTCTCGCAATATTGGCAAAAGACGCTTTATATCCACGTCTTCGAATGGGATTGTTGAGAAAAACAGAAGAACTCTTTACTCCATCCCAGGCAGAAAAAGCGATTCCTTTTACAGAATCCGCACTTACCATAGGAGCTCTCTCTGGAGCAGCCTTCTTGTTTATTCTTTTAAAATTCATAACGGACATTTCAACACAAACGCTTCTTTCTCTTTGGATTATTCCTATACTCTTTATTTTTCTTCTCCTTTCATTTGAATCACGTATTTTGAATGAAATACCTGAATTATCAGAAGAGAAAAAGTGCTACGAATCACACCAAAGCACATTCCGAAATTTGCAACAAACGTTCAAAAAGGTTCCTTTTTTGAAGACATTGGCGGTTATGATTCTCTTACAGGCATCTGTTTTTGCAATTATTGAATATAACACCGTTTCAAAGCTTGAACATTCCCTTGATCATAGTTTCACAACGACAAGTATTTCTTTCTCCCCGGAATATCTAACGGCATCGATTTTTAGAGATATAACAGATTCCTCAAAAAAATTTATTACTGTGACAAATAAGGAAATAAAAGTTTTTTCAAGCACTCTCATCGCCCACAATACTCTTTTACATGATTTATCTGCTTTACATGTAATGGTGGGAGTTCTGGCGGTATTAATGAACTTTTTTATTACTCCTTGGATTTTGAAAAGAAAAGGAGTCATTCGCTCTATGCTTTATTACTTTATAGGATTTTTCTTTGTGTTGCCTATTATGTTTCTGGGAGGAAGTTGGCCGATCGTCGCACTTCGATCCTATGCCCATGGGTTTCACTCTCTCTTTTCTGCCAGTTATCACATCACTTTTTATTCGGCATTCGAAGAACAACGAGAATTTATTCGACATATATTTGAAGGAATTATCGTTCCTGTTGGTATTTTATTCGCGGTGTTTCTTCTCTTTCTTTTACAAACATTCGCGCTCTCGCTTCTTTTTCCTCTCATCCTCTCGGTAATGGGACTAACACTTATTATCTTGAGTTATCGTCTTATTCCAAAATATACACATTGTGCTCTCAAAAACCTCTCTGTTGCAAAAAATATTCGTGAACAATTACATGCTATCGAAGTTTTGGGACAGAAAGGACATGCGAAAGAACAAACCACAAAAACTCTTTGTTATTTACTCGAGCAGACAGAAACACACCGGGCTATTCGAGAAAAAATAATTCGAACCCTCCAACATATTCAATCCAGTGACACGCTTCACGATTTTTCCAGAATTCTCGAAAAAGAACAGGAGTCTGTTGAGTTAAAGGTGAAAATTCTCGAGGCGATGTTGAAATTTGATTCGCTCCGTAAATTTGGGGAATCAAAAATGTTTGCTCAGCATAAACTGCTTCGCATTTTGAATACTCTTTTTGAAACAACAAATCATGAATATTTGAAGAAGCTCATTATTATGAATATATTTTCTCATCTTCCGACCGATCAAGTCGTTCCTTTCTTTTTGAAAACAATGGAATCAAATGATGAGAGACTACAGTCCGTGTGTCTTCGATCTTGTCAAATGTTCAATGATCCTGATATTGTTTCTTATATTGAGGTGTATTTGAAGCACGATAATTCGCGTGTCCGAAGCCATGCCCTTATTTCGCTCTGGAAATTTTACGACAAAGAAACGTTGCAAAGTCACCTTCTCTCATTCTTAAATACAGAAGATTCTCAAAATATTATTTCTGGAATATATGCTATTGGAGAAATTCAAGATTTACAAAATCACTTTCTTCTCGAGCCATTTTTGCAAAACGAAAACAAAGAATTACGAATTCATGCTCTCATCGCACAGGCGAAACTTGGAAATGCGAATTGTATTCCATCCTTAATTGAAATTTTATTTGGAGAAGAAGAAGAACTCGCTCACAAAGTATTTGAAATGTTGAAAAGACGAGTTCCCAAAGATATTCATGATGAATTAATACACCAAATCAAATGCCGCGTTGCAAAACATGTTTGGGAAATTATTGGGCATCACCCAAAACCATCAATTCTTCAATCCCTTTCGAGTGATCGTATTACGTACTTACGTCGACTCTATAAATTTGCCGAACAACACGATGATATCCTCGTTCTCGAACAGGCAGTAGTCGCTAACGCTTAAAACTACAAAGAGCAAACTACAAATAAATCATCTGAAGTCTAAAGTTTGAAGTTTGAAGTTTGTAACAACTATGCCCCAAAGACCTCTAAAGAAACCCACGCATAGACTCCCGTAGACACCTCTTTGCATCCATAATAATTTCCCGTTCCTGATGCAAGCGCATAAGCAATATATCCCACAACACTTCCATTACAGGTAAAGTTCGGTTTTCCGTTTCCATCGGCCGCGGTAGAGAGCAATCCCAGTTGTTTTACAATTGTATTTCCATTGGCGTCAACCACCAATTCATCCGTATTAATTGTAAATGGTGCTCCCGTATCACTCGAAACAACAATATTTCCATTGGCATCGACCACAAAAATATCACTCGTTCCATCATTTATCCGGATCGCATTTCCTGTCCCTTCATTCACAATATCAATCACGTCTCCCGATCCACCTACTGCTTGAGCTAATTGAAACACATCATTCGTCGCATGAGAACCACTAAATTTAATCGCATCCGCGTCAACAGCAACCGTACGGGTGACCGCATTTGTTCCTGTATTATACGCATCGTCAAGTGTTTGGGCGGTAATCACACTTGGGTTTGCACATTCCCATACAGAACCCGTTGTATTCCAACGCATCACCTCTCCATTGGCACAGGTCAAATCTGCTCCTGTTTTATAGGTCCAAGAAGTAACTCCTGATGTATTTGTCGTCAAGACGAGTCCGTCAACAGACGGCGCCGCTGTGGGCAAAGTTAAGGACAAATTCCCCGCCATGGCACCTGTTTGCAATGTCATTGTATTACTCGACCCATCTGATAATTGAATCGTTCCTGCAGAATTGATATCTCCTAATACCAAATCTCCATCTGAAACCGTGAGGTCGCCAGCAATGGTAGACACTCCCGTTCCATTGACCGTCAAATTTCCCCCTGCCGTAAACGCTCCTCCAACAGATGAAGCACCTGTTCCACTTACGGCTAATGTTCCATCCATAGTTACATTTCCCGTCGAATCAGCAATTGAAATTCCATTCGTCCCCGTTGTTCCATGAATAATCTTATTCCCATTAAGTTTTAAAGCTTCTGTTGCAGTATGATCCCCCAAGTTGTCTCCGGTAACACTCAAACTTCCTGGACTCATCCATGTGGGAACGCCTCCTGAAACCCCCAACACATATCCATCTGTTCCTCCTCCTGTACTGAGATCAGCAGTACCAATAAAACCAGATGTAATTTTACCTGTATTATCAACTGCAAACTTTGTTGCCGTGCCATCAGAAAAATCAATAAATCCTCCTGTTCCTGTTTGTTTTCCCCAGAGTAATGGGTCAGTCGTTTCAAATTCGGCCGCTGCTTGTGTATAAGCACCATCTGCGTCTACATATCCTCCAGTAGCAAACTCTGGAATATCAAGTTCTGAACAAGCACATGTTTCTGCTCCGTTGCTTGTCAATGTTCCTGTCGTTCCTGCTGCAGTACAAGTACCAGGAAGACTTGAAGCGGTAACGGTACAAGCCTCGGCTATTACTCCCAAACATCCTTCTGTAGTGGTAGAATCTCCTTGTAAAAGAAAGTGTGTGGCATCACACACTCGCGCGCTACATGATGTCCCATAGACGGTGTTTGGTTCGGAAGCCGCTGTTACATTTTTCGTAATTTCACATCCATCTGCATCATTTGCTGCATCGGTTGTTGTACCAGTACAAGATAAATGCGTGGCATCACACACGGCAGAACAACTCGCTGTGTAAATCGCATTTGCTGCTCCTGGATATGCTGTTTCCCCTCCACCCGCATATTTAATTTCACAATCGGTAAGATCGGTATCACAGTTTGTGTAGTTTGCTAAACAGTTCACATTTGAACCTTGTGTTACTGTTGCATACGTAGACGTTGCTAATCCGGTACACGTCGTAGCAATATGATTGGCAATATTATCAGAATCTGGTCGACATTCCCAGTTGTCATATGTCGATGCATCACCTCCCAAACAGTTGAAGTAAAACCCTCCGGTTGCTGTCGAATTTGATGTAGAAGTGGTCGTAGAACTCGTTCCTGTATTGTCCCATGTCGGAGCTGAAGCTACCGTTGCACAAGGACTCATAGCATCTGAACCAGTCCAGGCTGTCAAAACATATGAATTTACAGCACATTCATAGATCCCATTGTTATAAGATGTATAACAGGAAGTTAAATCCGTCGTATATGGCTCTCCCGCAAAATCTGGTGTATACCCCCCTGTCGCAAAAGCACTCGCTGGGAGAAGAAATATTCCCAGAAGTCCAATTGTCGATAGTATTTTATGTATTCTCATTGTTTAAAGGGGATCAGATACAACAGGCTATTTGTGTTTTTACTGTACAGGGTTGAGCCGAACCCGTACCTCCAATGTCTTGTTGCAATTTCCAAATATTTCCAACATGGGTAACCACATCATCTGCAACATTTCCAAAACTAAACGCATTACAATCATCAACTGGCGTTCCTGATGTATATTTGGATCCTCCACCCGTAACCCAACCAAATGTCTTGACGGCAAAAGAATCAAAAACCGTAACATCTGAATTAATACTCAGCACAATCTCGTCCTCGCTACATATATGAGCCGCAGGATTATTTGCATTTGCAATTCGACAAATAGCATTGGCCGCTACATAGCCTACTAACTCAACTCCTGCACCTGCTCCATCCGCATCGTACGTAATTTTTCCAGTAGTTGCTCCTGCCGCATCCAATGAGGAGGTGGCTCCTGCTCCCGTAATAGCTGTTGTAGTAGAAGCCGTTGTTACATTTACAAAACGCCCAACTCCTCCCCGCTCAACTTGGGTTAAAATTTCTTGTGTATCCGTACAACTCGCATCATCACAAATTGCATCTGTAGCCAAGACTCCATCTTGAGCCGCATTCCCAAGATCAAAGGTAACCACTCTTCCGTCAATTGTCGCTCGCGGAGCAGCTCCAATACCAATTCTGTCATCCGCTGTTCCGAGTATTTCATCCGCTCCATCTCCTATAAATACTTGTCTAATAAAACTCCAAATATCATTAAAATCAGTAATCGTAAAACGATCTCCTACTGTTTTTTGCGTTGTACTTCCAAAGAGATTCGTAACCGTCTCCTGTCCATAAGCCACTCCTCCCCAAACAGAAAACAGAAGAGCAAGAGAAAGTATTCGTGAAATCTGTTTTTTATGATTTTGATTCATAGAGGAGAAAACTATATTATTTCTAACATCATATAGAATAAAATTTTTACTCATACTTTGGCAAGTATTATAGGCATAAATAAGTTGCGACTTAAAAAAAAAGTTTCTATATATATATTTTAAACAAATTATCCACAAAATCGGATAGTTTTGCACATCTTCTCCATTATTTATTACCCAAAAACCAAAACTGATCATGAAAGGAGGCGTAAAACGGAGAATTATTTTTTACAACAAAAAAA